>DATEGH010000070.1:0-20390 GCA_035280185.1 Terriglobales bacterium | reverse complement strand
AATTTGTTCGAAATGAGTCTGCAGGTACGGCAGAACGGCGCGCGTGAATTGATATACCAAAACGGCTCCGCTTGGGTTCAGCGCCTTGCGCGATTCCCGCATGATGGCTTCACGCAATCGCACCGGCATCGTCGTAAACGGGATGCCTGAGATGATGTAATCAGCGCCCACCAGCTTCAGCCGGTCCAGTTCGCGGTACACGTTCTCGGCTGAACCGTGCACCACGTGCAGCCTTCGGTCCGGATACGCCCGCTTCAGGTGGCGCACAAAATCTTCGTTCATTTCGAAGACTACCAGACGAGCCTCAGGCGACATTCGCTCCAATATGCGTCCCGTGATGGTACCGACGCCCGGACCATACTCGACGACGGTGCGGGCGCGTTTCCAGTTGATCTTATTCAGAAGCCGGTCAACTAAAAACCGGGAGCTTGGGATCAGAGATCCCAGCATTTTGGGATGTTGCAGAAAATTCTTGGCAAAAAGCAGTGTTTCTTCACTGCGCAACGGCTTGCTCATTAGCTCCTGCTTGCAAAACCAGTCTATTTGCGACGATTCAGGGCAGCCTTCAACCATACTCGTCTTTCATTTGAGATGTAAACAAGCTTACAAAAGGCCACCTGCCGGCGGGGCAAGCGGCGCCGCCTTCGGACAGCGAACTTTTAGTGTGCGGCTATGAATTTAAGCCACGAAATCCACAATTGCCGCAGCGCAGAATCCAGCATAAAATCGACGCATCAGAACACCTTCGAGCAGGATCCCTATTTGAATTTAGTACGTGCCATCTATCCGGGCTCGTTTGACCCGCTGACCAACGGCCATCTGGACCTGATCGAGCGAGGCAGCAAGATCTTTGACGAACTCATTGTCGCGATCCTGCGCAATACGGAAAAGGACCCGCTTTTCACCCTTTCCGAACGCCGGGAAATGCTGGAGGAGATGGTCAAGGGTTACTCCAACGTGCAGGTGGACACGTTTGAAGGGCTGCTTGTGGATTATGCCATTCAGAAGCAGGCCAAGGCGGTGTTGCGGGGAATTCGCGCCATCAGCGACTACGAATACGAGCTTCAGATGGCGTTGATGAATCGGAAACTGCAGCCGCATCTGGAGACGGTCTTCATGATGCCGGCGGAAGCTTACTCCTACTTGAGTTCCCGTCTGGTGAAAGAAATCTTTCGACTCGGAGGCTCGGTACGTGGATTAGTACCGGAGTTAGTGGAACAGCGGCTGAGAGAAAAATTCCAGACCGCGACGGCAAGAATTTAGAACACAAGAGATTGGAAATGAGGCAGCATGGCGACATTACCCGCAATTAAGCAGTTCAGCGATCGCGTCAACCGCATTGAGATATCAGCCACCATGGCTGTGGTGGCGGAAGCCGCCAAGTTGAAAGCTGCCGGAGCCGATCTGGTAGAGTTCGGCGCGGGTGAGCCGCATTTCTCAACGCCGCAACACATCAAAGATGCCGCGATCGCTGCCATTCAGCAGAACTGCACTCGTTATACCGCGGTGGCAGGAATTCCCGAACTGCGCGCGGCTATCGTGAAGCGCCATGCCGAGGATTTTGGCTCAGAGTACAAACCGGATGAAGCCATTGCTTCTACCGGAGGCAAGCTCGCTCTCTTCAACGCAATTCAGGTGCTCGTGGACCACGGTGATGAAGTAATCGTGCCTGTGCCTTATTGGGTGTCGTTCAAGGACATTATTGAGTATGGCGGCGGCAAATGCGTTTATGTGGATACCGACGAGAGCGAAGGATTCCGCCTGACGCCGGAGATGATCGAACGCGAAATCACGCCTCGCACGCGCGCAATTATCCTCAACAGTCCGAATAATCCCAGCGGAGCGGTTCTTCCCCCAGAAGACTTCGCTGCGATTCTGCGATTAGCGCACCGTCGGGGAATCTATGTGATCTCGGACGAATGCTACGTCTATCTGAACTATTCAGGCCGGGAGTTTTCTGCCGGCTCCGTGCGTGACGCAAAAGAACATCTGGTGATCGTGGGCTCTCTCTCGAAGACTTATGCCATGACGGGCTGGCGCCTTGGATATGCGCTGGGGCCTGCGTCTGTTATCGGCGCGATGACCAAACTGCAGAGCCAGAGCACCTCCAGTACGGCGCACATGATCCAGAAGGCTGCCGTCGCTGCCTTGACCGGCCCGCAGCAGTGCGTTGCAGAGATGAAAAAGGATTACATCCAGCTTCGCGATCTCACGCTCGGTCTGCTGGCAAGAATCCCGGGAATCACCTGTGTGAAAGGCCAGGGCGCCTTTTATGCCTACCCCAATGTCTCAGCGTATTTCGGCAAGGCGGGAATCGGATCAGCCGCAGAAGTGGCAAAGAGGCTCTTGCATGAGGCGCATGTAGTGACCGTTCCAGGGGAGGCTTTCGGAACCCGCGATCATATTCGCATTTCTTACGCGACCTCGGCGAGCGAAATCACACGCGGATTGGAGCGGATGCAGGAGTGGTTCGCCCGGTTATAAGGCCCCATTAGGTCGATTCTCGTATCCAGCTTTGGTGCAACACCTGTGCTGCTGATAACACTCTAAAGGAGTTGCGGCCTCCCACGGGTCTCGCGATCTCAACTCGATTCCGGCAATGATGCCCGAACTTTATCCATTACTGTTACGGCCGCAATTTCATCAGCGCGTCTGGGGCGCCAGGAGCCTTGCTCCGATCTATTCGCAGGAGTTCAGCGAGCCTGTGGGGGAGGCTTGGCTCACGGGAGAGCAGTGCCAGGTCGCGAATGGCCCCCTGACTGGCCGAACGTTGGCAGAACTCACTCGAGACTACGGGGCCGAACTCATCGGCGCTACGCCTGACAAATCGCGTTTTCCTCTGTTAATCAAGTTCCTTTTCCCCCAGGACAAACTGTCCGTCCAGGTGCATCCGGATGATGCCGGTGCAAAGAGCAAAGGCGAGGCCTGCGGCAAAACGGAATGCTGGTATGTCTGGAGCGCTGAGCCTGGCGCGCAGATCGGGCTGGGATTGAGACCGGGCACTACCAAGGGCGTGATAGAGCGAGCGATCCGCGAGACGCGGATGGAAGAGCTGCTGAACTGGATCGAGGTACGCGCCGGCGACATGTTCTATGTTGACGCGGGAACGGTGCATGCCATCGGGCCCGGGTCAGTGCTGGTGGAAACCCAGCAGAATTCTGATACGACGTACCGTTTATACGATTACGGCCGCCCTCGGGAGTTGCACATTGAAGATGGCCTGGCCGCAGTCAAAGAAGAAACTCACGCGGGAAGAGTGCTTCCCGAGCGTCCTGAGATCGAAAAAGGAAGCCAGCAGTCGAACCTGGTGACATCGCCGTGTTTTGTCGTCGACAAATTCCGTCTTGCCGAGCAATGGGAGTTCCAACGCGACGCCGGCGTCAGCGCCAATGTATTCTGTCTGGTTGCGACTGAGGGCTGCGGTGAAATCGAATTCGGTGTGATGCCGCCTGTGACGTTCTGCACTGGGCAAGCCGTGGTTGTCCCGGCTGCGGTAAAGGGATTTTCTATCAAGCCTCAGCGGGAGCTTGAGTTTCTCTGCTCCTCCGTGCCGGCGATGAAGGTAGAGCATCCCGCGACAGTTCTGGTTGGAACGACAGCAGGCAGTCCTTTATAAAAGGTTGTTGGTTGAGCAGTATTGGCAGGAGCCCCAAAGTTGAGCAAACATCGTTTCTATCCCGTGATTCTGGCCGGCGGAAGCGGCACGCGTTTCTGGCCCCGCAGCCGGCGCAAGCTAGCCAAGCAAGTGCTTGCGCTCGACGGGAAGCAAACCATGATCCAAAGCACCGTGGACCGGCTCTTGCCGCTGGCGACGGAGAAAGACTTCTGGATCGTAACCAATAGCTTTGTCAGCGAAGAGGTGCAACGGCAGCTTCCGGTAATCCCTCCCCAGCAGGTGCTAATAGAACCGGAGCCGCGCAACACCGCTCCTGCCATTGGTTTAGCTGCGTTTCTTCTGGAAAAAATTGATCCCTCAGCTATTATCGGCATGTTTCCCGCTGACCACGTGATCGGCGATGAAGGCAAATTCCGCGACGTTCTGCGTCAGGCAGTGGAGATCGCAGCGCGAGGGGAGAACATAGTTGTAATGGGGATTCAGCCCACCCGCGCTGAAACCGGATATGGGTATATTGAAGCGGGCGACAAGCTGGGCCCCGATTGTTTCCGCGTGAAGCGCTTTACGGAGAAGCCCAACGAGGAAAAGGCGGAAGAATTTCTGGCCGAGGGAAACTATTACTGGAACAGCGGCATGTTCGTGTGGAGCGCCCGCACGCTGGCCGGCGCTCTCCGCGATCACTTTTCTGAAAGCGCTCCTTTTCTCCAGAAGATCGCAGCGGCCTGGGGAACGCCGCAGTTTGAGAAACGATACGCGGAGCTATACTCCCGCTGCGAGAACATCAGCATTGATTATGCCGTGCTGGAACCGCGCTCGGCCAAAGGACAACACTCATCCAAACTGTTTTGTCTGCGCGCCGATTTCGGCTGGAACGACCTGGGGTCCTGGGCCGCTCTCTACGAGCATCATGCGCTCAACCATCACGACGGCAATGAAAATGTGGTGGAAAGCCGCGATACTTACGCGGTGAATGCCAGCGGCAACTATATCTACGCTCCGCAAAAATTCGTGGCCGCCGTGGGAGTGCAGAACCTGGTTGTAGTGGAGACGGAAGACGCAATCCTCATCACCACGCGAGAGCACTCGCAGGACGTGGGCAAGATCGTGAAGCATCTCACTGAGAAGCAAATGACGGAATTGGTTTAGCGCGTCTCCGGCAAGGCCCTCGAGTTACCTGAATGAGTTCAAACGAAATCAAATTCGGCACCGATGGCTGGCGCGGAGTTATAGCGGAAGACTACACCTTCGAGAACGTCCGTCGCGTCGCCGCAGCCATTGCCAGCTACGTCCTGAAGAATGAAGACGCTGGGAGAGGTCTGGTGATCGGCTATGACACACGTTTTGGCTCCGGCCGCTTTGCTCAAGCCGCTGCTGAAATTATTGCTCAGACCGGAATTCCGGTAAGACTCGCCAATGCCATCACTCCGACTCCTGCGCTTTCTTACGCGGTCAAGAACCTGCGAACGGCCGGCGGAGTCATGATTACCTCCAGCCACAATCCGTGGAACTGGAACGGCGTGAAGTTCAAGGCAAACTATGGAGGCTCGGCGACTCCGGCCATCATCCGCCAGATCGAGGCTGAAGTGCGGGCTGGAGCGGCTCCGAAGGGCAAGGCGGCAAAGATTGAAGAAGTTGATTTCAAACGGCCATATGTCGAGGCCATTACTCGTTTCGCCGATCTCGACAAGATCGCGCACTCCAAGTTCAAATTCGCCATTGACTGCATGTACGGCGCCGGTCGCAACGTGCTTTCAGAGATCTTCACCGCGCGCGGCATTGACCACGTTCAGATCCGCGCGGAAGTGAACCCACTCTTCCCCGGCATCAACCCTGAGCCCATTGAGCCGCATGTTCGGCTGCTGCAGGAAACCGTGGTGCGTGAGAAATGCCATGCGGGGTTCGCCACAGATGGCGACGCCGACCGTATCGGCGCGGCAGCCGAAGACGGCAGCTTTGTGGATTCGCACAAGATATTCTCTATCCTGCTGCAGTGGCTGGTGACACGGCGCGATTGGCCGGGCGATGTGGTGCGCGCCTTCAACACCACACGCATGCTGGATCGCATCGCCGCAAAGCACGGCCGCAAGCTGCTGGAATGCGGCATCGGGTTCAAGTACATCTGCGATCTGATGATGGAACGCAAGATCCTTATTGGCGGCGAGGAGTCGGGCGGCATCGGATTTCAGCGGCATCTTCCCGAGCGCGACGGAATTCTGAACTCCCTGCTGCTGGCCAACGTGATGGCGGAAGAGGGCAAGAGCCTGGGAGAACTGGTGGCCGCTCTGCAATCGGAGTATGGTCCGCACTTCTATGCCCGGCGCGACCTGCACATTCCGAACGAAGTGAAAGACACGGCCATTGCCCGCGCCGCCAGCCACGAAACGCGTACTCTGGGCCGCTACAACATCGTGCGCAAGGAGAACCTTGATGGAATCAAGTTCTTCCTCGATGCGCCCGTGCGTAACCGGGGCGCGGAAGCATGGGTGCTGCTTCGCTCCTCCGGCACCGAGCCGCTCATGCGGATCTACTCGGAGGCTTCTTCGCCCGAACTGGTGCAGGAAATCCTGGAAGAAGCCGTTTCTTTCGTCGAGGCCAAGGCTCCGGCCGCTACCCGCTGATTACTTCCGGCTATCTCTGAGCAGCTTTTCTGCTGACACTCGGCTCTCTCTTTGCTTAAATACGGCGGTATGACTCGCCTTTGCTTCGCAGCCGCCCTGGCGTTCTCGTCGCTTTTGGCCTTTGCCCAAAAGGACGCAGCACCGCCGCAGATTCTGCAGATTTATCGCGATCCGGTAAAGCCGGGCAAGCTGCCGGAGTATGCGCGAGTGGAGGCGGAGGCGGCGCAGGCCTGTTATCGCGCCAATACCTGGCCCTATTTCACAGTTCAGACCATCAGCGGTCCTCAAGAGATATGGTTCGTCTCAGGCTTTGATAGTTACGGCGCTATGGAGAGGAGCGCCGAACCGTTCGTTCGCAACGCAAACCTCGCGGCCGAGCTAAACCGCCTGATGGATGCAAAGGCCAACCTCGTCTCTGATCCGGCGACAATTTTTCTTCGCTACCGAGAGGACCTCGGCCGTAACGCTGGACTTGTCCGCCCAGGCACACGCTATTTGAGGGCGACATGGACCAGCGTGGCACCGGGACATGAAGGTGAGTTTGAAGAGAGCCAGCGGCTGGTGCGGAGCGCTAGAGAACGCGCCGGAGCCGCCGATAATCGTGCGGTCTATCAGGTCACCTCTGGAATTCCTGGCAATCTCTACCTGACCTTCTCGCCGTTTCACACCTTTCAGGAGGCGGCAGAGTCGCTCGACAACGTTTTGGATTATGACGACCTTGACGAAACGGCTCGTGGCAAACTGCACGAACTCTTTGCGACTTCAGTAGCCAGCACACAGACGCTCATCTTCTCCATCAGCCCAGCCATGAGCAATCCTGCAGGAGAGTGGATTGCCGATGATCCCGAGTTCTGGAAGTCGTCGCCGCCGTTGCAAAAACAAGCGGCGCCATCGCGAAAACCTTGAGATAAACCGCGACGGAGCTTGTGTCGGACGCAATTTTGTTCATGCCAACACCAGAGCACCGTTCCGATCCCCCGATCACAGGGTCACCCGATCACCCGATTCCTCCGCTTCTCCCTGCTAGAATTAAGTCACTCACATGCCCACCGGATCTGAGATTCGCGAGCGTTTTCTGCGTTTTTTTGAGGGGAAACGGCATCGCCGTGTGCACTCGTCATCGCTGGTGCCGGCGAATGATCCCACGCTTCTTTTCACCAACGCGGGCATGAACCAGTTCAAAGATGTTTTTCTCGGATCAGAACGGCGCGAATATTTGCGTGCCGTGACTTCGCAAAAGTGCGTTCGTGCCGGCGGGAAGCACAACGATCTTGAAAACGTCGGCTTCACCACGCGCCACCACACATTTTTCGAGATGCTGGGCAATTTCAGTTTTGGCGATTACTTCAAGCGCGAGGCGATTGCCTATGGCTGGGAGTTGGTGACCTCGCCGGAGTGGTTCGGAATTCCCAAAGGGCGGCTCTACGTCACGATCTTCAACGGCGAACAGGGCATCCCGCGCGACTCAGAAGCGGAACAATATTGGCGCGAAGTGAACGTTCCCCAGGAGCGGATCTTTGCCATGGGCATGAAGGACAACTTCTGGTCCATGGGCGAGACCGGGCCTTGCGGGCCGTGCAGCGAGATTCACTACGACATGGGGCCGGCGGCATCCGACGAAGGCCACACGGACTGCACGTTCCCCTGCGAGTGCGGGCGCTACGTGGAGATCTGGAACCTGGTTTTCATGCAGTTCGACCGCGACTCGCAAGGCACGCTGAACCCGCTGCCGAAGCCCTCGATTGACACCGGAATGGGCCTGGAGCGCGTGGCCGCTGTCCTGCAAGGCAAGCTTTCCAATTACGAGACGGACCTCTTCACGCCTCTAATTGAGGCGGCAGCCCGGCTCACTGGAGTCGAGGTGCGGCGCGAACTGGCGGCCGAACGGGGCTCACGTTCTGCTGCATCGTTGCGCGTAATCGCTGATCATGCGCGCGCTACCACTTTCTTGATTTCCGATGGTGTGCTGCCGGCGAACGAGGGGCGCGGCTATGTCTTGCGCAAGATCCTTCGCCGGGGAATCCGACATGGCCGGCTGCTGGGCGCGAATAGGCCCTTCATGTACCAGATGGTGTTTGCTGTCCGCGATCTGATGAAGGATGCGTATCCGGAACTGACGGAAACAGCCGATCGCGTGGCGAAGATCGTGCAGGAAGAAGAGCGCCGCTTTGCCCACACACTGGATGCGGGGCTCTCGCGTCTTGAGACCGATCTTCAGGCCGTGCGACGCAACATGGCCGACGCGCAGCGCGCGGTGACCGAGCAGGAGCCGCTGACGGACTCTGGTGTCGGGCGCGCGCAGTTGGCCCAATATCAGCATCAGGTGGAGCGCGGCATGGTCTATCGCGGAGACCACGCATTCAAGCTCTACGACACTTTTGGCCTGCCCTTCGACTTCATTATGGATGCCTGCCGCGACGCGGGAATTGCGCTGGACGTTGAAGGGTTTGAGCGGGCGATGGAAGCGCAGCGCGAGCGTGCGCGCGCGTCATGGAAAGGCGGAGCCAAGCAGAGCGCCGCACCGGTGTTCCGCGATCTGGCAAAAACAGTTTTTGAAGGTTATCGCCAGACTGAGTCAGAGGACTGTGAGGTGCTGGCCATCGTCAAAGACGGGCAGGGTGTGCAGTCGCTCAAACCGGGCGAAGAGGGTGAAGTGGTGCTCGACCACACGCCGTTCTATGCCGATTCCGGCGGTCAGGTGGGCGATATCGGTGTGTTCTACAACACCGAGCACAACGCCGTAGTGGCGGATGTGAACGGATGTACCATGCCGGTGCAGGGCGTTCGCGCGCACAAAGTGAAAGCACGCCAGCCGATGCATGTGGGAATGAAAGTGGACGCGGTGGTCCATACCGAAGTGCGCGAAGCCACAATGCGAAACCACACAGCCACGCATCTGCTTCATGCCGGATTACGCGAAGTGCTGGGCAAGCACGTGAAACAGGCTGGATCGCTGGTGGACCCACAGCATCTCCGATTCGACTTCTCTCATTTCACCAGCGTAGCGGATGAAGAGTTGCAGGACATCGAAGATCTGGTCAACAAGGAAGTGCTGCGCAATACCAAAGTGCAGACCATTGAGGACGTGCCGATTGACGTGGCCATCAACGAATACAAAGCCATGGCGCTCTTCGGTGAAAAATATGGCGAACGGGTGCGCGTCGTCAAGATCGGCGATTTCTCTATCGAGCTCTGCGGCGGAACGCATACGGCGGCAACGGGAGAGATCGGGCTGATCAAGGTCATGAGCGAGGGCAGTGTCTCGTCCGGTGTGCGTCGTGTTGAGGCCGTGAGCGGAGAAGGCTCGCTGAAGCACTTTCGCCGCGATCACGAGCTCGAGTCTGTTGTCTCAACGCTTGTCCCGCGCGGGCAACAGGCAGGCTCGCCGGCAGAGGCGTTGCGCGGCGAGCTGGAGAAGCGCGAGGCTGAGATCCGCAAGCTGCAAAAAGAGCTGGAGCAGTTGCGCATGAAGTCGGCCGCGTCGAGCGTCGCTTCGATTGACGAAAAAGTGCGGGACGTGAGCGGCGTGAAAGTACTGGCGCATCGAGTTGACAATCTTGAGCGAGGCCAGATGCGCACATTGGTCGATAATCTGCGGAACAAACTGGGCTCCGGCGTGGTGGTGCTGGGCTCGGCACAGGACGGGAAAGTCGCTCTGATTGTGGGCGTCACGGCGGACCTCACAGGAAAAGTACAGGCGGGAAAAGTGATTAAGCCTGTGGCGGAGAAGGTTGGCGGTTCGGGCGGCGGCCGTCCTGACATGGCCGAAGCAGGAGGAAAAGATCCCGGCCAACTCGACGCTGCTCTTTCAGAAGCTTATCGGGCAGTGGAGTCCCTGCTGAAGTAGCGACGCTCGACCAGATTCTCAGCGCAGCAGCAGATGTTCCCAGCCGTAGTAACCGCTGAGCAGGATAAGCTCGATGGTGGCGAGCAGGTAGAACATCAAACGTAGCCGTTTCACGTTTTCCATGTCTGGAGAACGGAGCAACGTCGGGTTCATGCAGAGCGGATTTGTAAAGTTTTGCTAGTCCTTTTATTCCGCTGCACCGGCGCTGAACGCTTTAGGCTCATCTGCCGCCGCGTCTGATCCTGATGCCAGCGGCAGTTCCATTTCAAACGTCGTGCCGGAGCCCTGTTTACTGCTCACCGATACGCGTCCGTGGTGATCACTTACCACCGATTGCACGATCGCCAATCCCAGCCCGGTACCGTGCTGTTTGGTGGTGTAGTAAGGCGTGAACAGGCGCTCGCATTCTTCGCGCGTGAGGCCTTTGCCTGTATCGGAGATTTCGAGTACGGCTGACGTTCCGCTCGCCCGCGTGCGGAAAGAGAGTTTCCCGCCGGCGGGCATCGCGTCGATCGCGTTCAGCACCAGATTTTCAATAGCGCGACGGAGCAGCACGGGATCGCCGCTCACGGCAGGGACCTCGCCGAGATCGACTTCGGTTTCTATCTTCCCGGTCTCGCGCTTAAGCTGTCCCTGAAACAGTTGCACCACGCTGCGCACCAACTCGTTCAGATCCACATGCTGGAGTTGCGGGGCGGGCATGCGGGAGAAATCGCTGAACCGTCCGATGATGGTGTTCAGGTTAGCGATCTCGGCCAGCAGCGTTCCCGTGCTTTCGCGAAAGACTTCGTCGAACTGTTCGGGCGTGTTCTCGCGGGCGCGCAGCAGGTTCTCCACTGTGATTTGCAAAGGGAGCAGAGGATTTTTGAGTTCGTGGGCCAGGCGGCGTGCCAACTCGCGCCAGGCAGCAACCCGTTCGGTCTGCACCAGGCGCTCGCGCTGACTGGCGAGCTCTTCAGTCATGCGGTTGAATGCCGCCGCCAACCTGCCAATCTCGTCGCTGGAAGAAGCATTCACCCGTATGTCCCAGTTGCCCTGGCCAACTTCTGCGGCTGCTTCGGCTAGCCTGCGGATAGGGCGGCTGATGCGTCCTGTCAGCAGCGCCGTAAGAACGATTCCAAGAAACACACCGACGGCAGCGATCACCAGGCTTATATCGCGAATGCGCCGTTCCAGGGAGAGCTCCTGATTCAGCGAGTTGCCGACCAGCAAAACGCCGGGGACGCGATCGGAAAATCCTGCGAGCGGAATGGCGTGAACAATGGATTCGTGGCTCATGTCCCAATCCAGCGTGCTCGAAGCCTCGTTGTGCTGGTCCATGGCTTTCTGGATCAGCGGCATCAGCTTGGCCGGATCAAGCGTGTCTCGTGCTGGTCCCAGAAACTCGCCTGCGCCCTGCTCAGGAGCGCTGTAGATAGAGATGCGCAGCCCTTGCGGAGGCGATAGCGCTTGCAGCACAGCATCCAGCTTGCGCCCGCCGACCAGGTAATAATTCGCGCCATGAGTGCGCACGATGCGGATGCAGAGCAGCGCCAGCACGCTTCCCTGGGGTGTCTCCACGTGCTTCAGGAATGGCTGTTGCGGGACGGGAGAACCGTTGAGAAACCATCGCTGCTTGTATCCGAAGCGCGCCGGCCAGTGAGCGGAGGAGACAATCGCGCCATCAGGAGCGATGAGGTCGAGGAAGTCCAGGCGCTGCGCCTGCGCATAAGGAGCAGCTTCATTGACGAAATTTGCGACGTCGGCGCCGTTATTCAACTCCATGGCATCGCGCTGCATGGCGTCAGAGTTGGCTACGGCTTCGACGGCGTGGACGATGTCCTCGCCTTCGTGATCGAACTCGCGGCGGAACTGGGCGACGAGCGTGGTGGTCCGTTCCTGCTCTACCCGCCGGTAAGCTTCATGCGCGCGCTCTTCGATCAGAAACGCGACGCTGGCGACGCTAGCGCCAATGCCGATAGCAACCAGGAGAAGCAGCTTGATTCGGAGTGACACTATCTCGCCCCTTCCACCCAGAGCTGGTCCAGGTCCCAGGCGCCGGTTGGGAGCTGCTGCCAGTTATGGATGCTGTTGCTGAGCCAAACCGCTTGAGGGACGTGGGCGATGGGCACAATGCGGAAATCTTCCAGAGCTTTCTGCTCAATGTCAAACAATTCTTCCGGGCGACTGGCGCTCAAAGCAGAGGCAATGCTCTGCGGCGGCGCGTCGAGTTTCTCCAGGAAGCCGGACAGAGCGGCAGAGGGGTTGGGCGACGAAAGCGGAAGCCGGAGCAGCACAGCATCTGCATGAAGCGTCGAGCGAGAGTCCCGGTAAAGGTGCGATTCGCCATAGGGCTGAACGATGAGCCCAATTTCGCGCGCGTCAACCGCAATCCGTTCGGCTACGAGCCTGGCCGCCGGATCAGCGTAGTCGTATGCCAAGGAGATGGGAGGAATGATGACCAAGGCAGCGGTATCGGCGCGAAGCTCGCGGGCGTGATCGGGATTATCGCGCGAAGGGAACAGAAACTCGTATCCGGTAAGCCATTGAGGCAGCAGTCCGGATGCAGGAGCGCCTCGCTTCTGCAGGATCACGTTACTGATCGCCGAGCGGTTCACGGCATAAGCAAAAGCTTCGCGCACGCGCGGATCGACGGCCTTGCGCGCGGTGCTGCCGGCGGACGAATCCGGTTGCAGGAACAACACAACCAGCAGGTCAGCAGGCGGCATAATCGAAAGGTTCTGGTTGCTCTGTTCCAGCGCGCGCACCTGGTCGAGTGGGACCTCAGCCAGAGATGCGGGGCCAAGCTGGCGCTGGAGGACCTGATCGCGAAGGCTCGCTCCCATCTGGAAATCAACGGCATCAGGATAGGGGCGGCCACCCCAGTAATCTTCATTCGCTGTCAGGGTGGCGCGCTCGCCGGGTTGCCACTGACTCAGTTTGTATGAGCCGGTTCCAACCAGCGATCCATCGCCAAGCCTCTTCACAATGGCGAATTGTGTCTGCGCCAATACCTCAGGCATAAACGGAACTGGAGTCGCGGACTCAATGCCGGCCGTCAGGCGGTCGCTGGCGGTCACCTTCCAGCCAAAAGGATTCTTGTTTAGCGCAGCCACCACATCTGCTGCGGTGAACGTAGATCCATCATGAAAATTAGCCAGGCGCAAACGAAACTGCCAAGCCCTTTTCGTACTATCGGAACTCCACGATGCAGCGAGCAGCGGACGCACCTGTCCGCTCTGGTCAATTGTTGTGAGGCTCTCGAATACCAGCGAAGCAACGCGGTCGCGCGCTGCCGGATAGTCTTCCTCGGCCGCGGGATCAATCGAGTTCACGCGATCGTGCAGCAGGATGTGTGCCGTCCCGCCGTATCGCGGACGCGAGCTGGCGTGGCCTGCCAGGAGCAGGGTCAGCACCAGGCTACTGGCCGCAGCCGACCGTGAGAGTAAACGCTTCATATTTTCCCGTTGCGGTGGAATGCAGGACCCCATTCACAAACTCGCCGTTTTTCCCGGCCGTTGAGAGCGACTCCAAACTTCCGGCAAGCTCCACACTGGAACTGGCCGGCTGCGCTTCGCGCCCGGAAATCTCGACGGCCTGAACGCTATCGGGCCGCACAGAATCTGAGGGCGATCCGGCGAGCAATTGCCACCCTGAGCCGCAGCCGGAATGAATCGCGGCAATATTGCTTCCCCACGCGCTGAAGACTGCCGCGGGCGCCGAGAGTTCATCCTGATAAAGCCGTGTGCGGCCATCGGTCCCGGCAAAAAGCCATTGATGCGTGTCGCCCGCCTGCAGCGCCGCGGCGGAAAAGAATGGCAGCACCGAGGCGCCCGCGCTTGGCGCGGAGAGCAATCCGGTAAAGAAGTTGCGACGCGCGCTAAAGAAGGCGACGATGGTTCCTTGATCGAGTTGCCAGGGATCGTCGCTATCGCGGCATTCCAGTGAAGGCGAGGAGAGCGTACCCGTGCAGCGCGTTCCGGGTAGAAAGGCCGTCATCTGCGCGCCGTTTACCTGCAAGCGTCCGCGGAGATCGCGCGGCCAGGGCTGCGAATGCGTGATGGCCAACGTATACCGCGGACGCCATTGGCCGTTCTGGCTGACATAAGTGGAAATCTGCGAGGGCTCAAGCACGATGAGCATCTGCTGGTCGCGATAGAAATCCAGGATCGGCGAATCCTGTATCCAAACTGTTGTCTTATGCAAAGTAAGCGCTTGCGCCTTTGTCGCGGAGGGCCCCTCCAGACGCGGAACTTCCTTCATCAGCAGCTTGCTGGTTGTGCCCTGCTGCACGCGCGCGATCCAGAGATAGCCTTCAAGGTTTTCTGAAAATGTAATTTCAGCCTGCGCCAGTGCGGCATCCTGGGGAACCAGCCGGACTCCCGAATTGCGAAAGCTGGTGAAGATAGCTGTTTGCACGGTTTCCTGCAGGTTAGGAGGAAGAACAGAGATGTTACGGAAGCTCACGCTCATGGAGCCGGGAGTGCCCGCCGTGGCAAGGATCTGCTGCACCAGATCAAAAGCCGCCGGAAGCATGGGCGACTGCACCTGCGGCTGCGCCCAGACAGAGCCGGCCGATGCTGCGATCAGCACGGCCAGCCACAGGCCGCGATGTGAGCGTGGGTTCATTGATTGAGAGTTGCTCAGTTATTGCCATTCAACTGAAAATCAGCGGCTTTGGCAATCAGGCAAACGGAGTAGCACCTCCGCCGGAAATAGCACGGCGGAGGCTGCTCCCTTCGTCATTTGCTTCTCCACACCTTGCGCCCGGCGGCCTGGGACGTAGAGTCCTCATCGTCCGCTGAGGCGGCCTGCGCGTCAGTCACTCCAGCCGGTGGATCGGCTGCTACTCCATTCTTAAGAACGTCATTGAAGAAGATTTTCGCGTCTGAGGGGACCATCATGATCTGTAGCTTGTCAGAGAGCCGCTCGGCGACGATCTTGTTGATCAGCAATGGATTCCCTTTGAGAAGCGCGGCCTCGCTCTTCATTCGCTCAGCATCAGCCGCGGCGACTTTGCGGATGCGACCGGCTTCCGCATCGGCCATCAGATCGCGGCGTTCGAGTTCGGCCTTGCTGTCAATTACTTTGGCTTGCGCCTGGGCTTCCGCGTTCTTGATGGTGGCTTCCTTCTGTGCTTCGGCTTCCAGGCGCGACTGTTCAATCTGCTTCTGCTTCAGGGGAAGCGTGTACTTCATGGCATCGGATTCGGACTTGGCTTGAAGCACACGCACCTGGCCTGCGCCTTGCGCCTGCTTCACCTGCCGCACGCGATCAGCTTCGGCCTCAAGTTCTGCGATCTTGACTTGCTTGCCCTTCATCTCGGTTTCAACGCCAAGACTGTCGTTCTCCTGCTCCTTCAGCAGCAGATTCTCCAGCCCTTTGGCGTATTCGGCGGGAAGACGAACGTCGCGCAACATGACTTCTTTCACGATGATGCCGTCGCCGGCAAGCTTGCGGGCGATCCGGTCGGCGGCTGCCTGGCGGATCTGCTCGCGGCGTGTGGCAAAGACCTCGCGCACCGTATAGTTCGGCGCTAGTTCACGGAAAACACTTGAGACCACCGGAGGGACAATTTCCTTTTCGACCGGATGCGGCAGGCTGGCGTGGATGAAGGCCAGCTTGGCGGGATCGAGGCGATAGCGGACAGTGATCGCCAGCCCGATATTCAGCCCTTCTTTCGATTGCACAGTGAAGGCTTCATGCTTGCTCTCTTTGCCTAGCCTCTCATCGCCGCGAGCCTCAGCCGGAGTTTCCAAACCGTCCTCACCAGCGGACGAGGTGGTGAGGACCTGATCCTTGAGGTCGTAGAGCACCACCGAGTCAATCAGGGGCCGGATTAAATGGACGCCGGGATAAAGAGTGCCGGGAAGCGTTCCTGCAGCCTGGCTCACTCTGATGCCTCCCATCCCGCTGGGCACCACCACAATGCCGGCAGCGAGGATGAGCGGCAGCCAGGCCGCAAGAAACGCCCGTTGCGCAGGAGTCCAGTTCAGTTGCGGCGGTCCCGGTGGAGCGGCATGGGTTGATGCCGTTTCAGCGGAAGGAGCCATTCGGCGCAACTGGCGGTGATACTGGACAACTTTATAGAGATTCCTGAAAAGATGGACTGCGGCCACCGCCAGCAGCCCCCAGCCTGTGATCAGGAGCAAGTACTTGAGAAGCAGCATGCCCGCCTCCTTCGTTCGCAAGCTCCGTCACCGCGAGAACGAGATCCAGAGTTTCCTTGGGGAGCTTGCGCTTGGATCATTGCACATGGTCGGCCAAGCGTAGGATTGGCTGCTTCTCAAGGGCTGGTCAGGTGGAAAAAACTCATGGCGGAATGTAGCTCTCTCTTCGTCGGCGAACGCCCGAAACAAAATAAACGGCTTACGGCGCGATTGCAGGCATGCCCTGTTATTCATTGCAATTGGTGGAGAGTTCGTGAGAAGCCTGTTTGGTATCAGCACAAAGGGCTTGTGTGTCTTCAGCGGCACGGATGTGTTTTGCCTGACACAAGAAAACGGGTGCACCAATCTGCTTTCGAAGTGCGCTTCCCGACAAAAATCGTCTGCACGGGGTTCGGAAAGATTAAGCGCCCGTGTGGTTCCTAAAGACTAATCGGCGCCGCTGCGACCCTATTGCGGCGGTTTCTGCTCCGGCTGCGGCTGCGGGTTGCTCTCCGGTACCGGCTTGCCATAAACGATCCTGGTTTTCACGCCAAAGCGCTGGTAGTTCGTGTATTTCACGATCTCACGCACGTGGACGTCGCCGGTCTTGAAGTGAAGGATGTCGTCGGCCTTGGTGTAGGTGGGGAACCAGTAATCGCCGTCCACCTGCTCGCGGTAGGTGACAAACTTGGGCGTCAGGTTTTCGTTGTCCTTGTTGTGGATGTCGGGCACGTTTTTGCCGCAGGTCTTCACGATCTGGAAGTCGCGATTGTCCACCCAGATGCGCCCTTGGAAATAGCGCGGCCCTCCGTTTTTGTCCACGTGCTTGGGCGCGATCTCAAAAACGTAAGTGTCAATCTCGTCCACGCGCTGCTGGCCTTCGTAATGGACGTCATACTTCGGCAGGTCGGCGGTGGTCATTACAAACGGCAGGCGATTGCGGAAGTCGTCTAAATCTTCCTTCGTGATCATGATGCGGGTGAGGGTGGGCTGTGGCGCGAACTTTACCTGCTCGATGCGGTTACCCTTGTCGTCATATAGGATGTCGTTCACTTGGCGGTACTCCCCATCCACGGTATCGCCGTCGAGTGTCTGCACTACGACCTCCTGGGTGTAGGTGTAGTGGTTGCGCGCTTCTTTGAAAATGGCTTCGCGCGCCGCGAACTTCTGCACGATCTGGTCCGGCGTGAGGCTGGCGGGCTTGGCCGTGTTCAGCGGGCCGGCGCCCTCTTCGCAGTTGGTCTCCGCGGCGGCTGCTCCGGCCAGCAGAAACAGACATGAAAACAGAGAAAGACTAAGGGGAAGGAGTCTCTTCCAAATCATTGTGATTTACCTGAATTTCTGAGAGTTAGATGCCGGGACGCTAGTGTGAGTTGGTGGGCGATTGGCTCACTACAAAAGTTTACAGAGTAGGACTAAGAGCCGCGCAGGTGAACGGATCATCCAAACTGATGCTCTTTGATTGTCAAATGCTTGGCAATTTTGGCATTTCTGGCAATTCCATTCACGCCATCTCAGCCGAGCTTGCTCCTGCCGGCGCTTCTGACGGCTTGAATACGCGGTCATAGATCCAAAGCAGAAGCGCTGTTAAGAGGCCGATGCCAGTGAAGGACCACCAGAAAACGCTGGGCCGGTGTTGCACTTCGCCAAAATGGTGCAGCAGGGCGCCGCCTAATGGTCCGCCGATGAATGCCCCGATTCCGATTGGCAGAAAGGCAAAGCCCATGTAGGTGCCCTGCTGTCCGGATGGCGCCAGCAATGAGACGTATTCGTAATAGCGCGGCGAAAGAATGATCTCGCCCAAAGCGACCACCGCCAGAGTGAGATAAGCCATAAGAACACTGGGGTGCACAGCCAGCAGCACCCATGCCAATGCCGAGACAAGCGTGCCCAACGTGATCGCCCGGAAAGCGGCCATCTTGCGCAGCGCTACGCTGATCGCCACCGTAAGAGCAATCACCAGGATTGGGCCCGTCGTCAGCATTCGCGCGGTATCGGTGTTCGGGTTGACGTAGTCATGAACGTAGATGGGCAGGCTCAGGAACTCCTGCCAGTACGCAATCCAATATCCGGAGAAGATTGCGATGAAGAGCATGAATTTGGGATTAGAAACTACGGTTCCGAAGTTCCTCATGGTCTGGCGGATACTTGTGACCTGCACTTCGCCCGAACGCCTCGGTTCTTTGAAGAGCAGGAGCACGGCAAAGAACATGACAAACACGCTCAGGGCCGCCACGCGGAACACATTTTCGACTCTCATCTGGCCCTGTACCCATGAGGCGGTTAATGGCCCAAGCGCCCCGCCGATGTTCACCAGGGTGTAATAGATGGAATATCCGAGCGATCTGACGTTCTCTTGCGAAGCGCGAGCGGTGGTGCCCACCACGCTGGGCTTCACCATCGCCACGCCAAGCGCCGGCAGAATCATGACGATCGTTACAAAAGCGGTCAGAGGAACCGCGTTGCGCACCGGCGCGAGCCAGTTCGCTCCCAGAGAGCCCATGGTGAAATATGCGGCAGTTAGAATCAGGTAAGCGAGAGACAATGCGCGCCGAAACCCGAGACGGTCCGCGACTGTCCCTCCGAAAATGGCCAATACCCATACCCAGGTGCCGAACTGTCCAGCCAGCGCGCCTGCCTCGGTGGTGGAAAATTTAAGGTTCTCGTGAAGGTAACGCACGATAACGGCAAAGGCCGCGTAATACGAAAGCCGCTCAAACAACTCGCTGATGTTGGCTACCCAGAAGGGCGGATCGAACCCGAGGCGGATTTCGTGCAGGCGCTGTGAAAAAGACAAACGCATTCTCCTGCGTTACTCGAGTCCAGCGGCAGCGAGCTTTTCGTGCAACTGTTGCGCCGTGACTCCGGTGACGCGTATTAACTTGTTTCGGCTGGTTTCGCCGCTGGTAATAGTAACTTGGGAGCGGGGAATTTCAAACCAATCGGCAAAGAATTCGATCACCGCCTGGTTGGCTTTGCCGTTGACTGGAGGGGCCGTCACGGCCAGCTTCAGAGCATTACCAACCATTCCGGTAATGGCGTTTTTGCGCGCGCGGGGCTGGACCTTAACGGCGAAGGCCGCGCCTTTCGCGGTTTCGTTTACCGGAAACATTGCCGTAGAGAAAAACCGAGTTCCGCTGCGACCGCTATCGCAAGCACAATGACTTGGGGATTCTGTTTGAGTTGGTGGCGCAACAGCCAGGGCACGGCGGCCACAAAGACCGGGAGCAACAGCAGGTTGGCGACGGCACTGACCCAAGCCGGCAGCCTGTCATCCGGCCGGGCAATGCGCACCAGGTTCAGCAACGCGCCAAAAATCATGACCAGGCCGCCGCTCACGAACCAGATCGCCTCGACGGTAAGACTCTTGTGCACCACAAAGGTCACGGCACAGTGCACGCACCCGAGCACCAGCACGACCCAGGCAAGAAGGCGGTCAATCATTTTCATGGTTTTGGCCTCGCTCCAAAAATCGCCGTACCGACACGAACGCAGGTCGATCCCTCTTCGATGGCGATTTCAAAATCGTGCGACATGCCCATGGATAGCACGTCCATCTGGACGCGCGGCAGGTTGCGGCGGGCGATCTGGTCGCGGAGGTCGCGCAGGCAGCGGAAGTAGTCGCGCGCGCCTTCAGGATTTCCGGTATATGGCGGTACCGTCATGAGGCCGCGAATCTGCAAATGTTCGAGCCGTTCGGCAGCCTGAAGCATTTGTTCCAGTTCGGGCGAGTCAAGAGGAATGCCGGCTTTGGTTTCTTCCGTGCCGACCTTGATCTCAATCAAGACTGAGATCGTCTTGCCGCTCTGCTGCGCCGCCTGGTCCAACTTGTCCGCCAATCGCAGCGAATCCACGGAATCAATCGCCTGAAAGAACTGTGCCGCTTTCGCAGCTTTATTAGTCTGCAAGTGTCCAATGAGATGCCATTCTGCATCTTTCAAATCAGCTAATCCGCCCGACTTCTCTGTGAATTCTTGCACACGGTTTTCGCCAAACACGCGCAGCCCGGCCTGATACGCTTCGCGAATGCGCTCGGCCTCGACCGTCTTGCTCACCGCCATCAAAGTGATTTCTTGCGGACGCCGCCGGACGCGAGCCGCGGCGCGGGCGATGCGCTCGCGAACTTCAGCGATGTTGCTGGAGATGAACACTACCTATTCCGACCGGAGGGAGGAATCCCT
>DATEGH010000069.1:0-2912 GCA_035280185.1 Terriglobales bacterium | reverse complement strand
GTCGTTATTGGCAACCCTGATCAATCCCTATGGAGTCAAGTTGTTCGCCAATGCATTCCAGTACGCTCTGGACGCCAAAATTTACGACATGATCGTCGAGTTTCATGCGATGCATTTCCGCACCTTGAACGATTGGGCTGTACTGTTGCTCGTGATGCTGGCCTGCTTTGCGCTGGGCAGAAGTTCTCGTCTCCGTCCAGCATGGGTTCTGCTGCTGGGTTGGTCGGCGTGGATGGGTTTCCGTTCGCTGCGGGAAGTCTGGCTGGTCACCATTTTGTCGGTAGTGATGATTGCCGCTCCCCGGCACGAAGAGGATCAACAGCCGGTAAAGGTTGCACGAACCAGTCTTTCCCTGCGGCTGGCCGTGGCTGCGGCGGTCGCGCTGATTTTGCCGACAGCAGGCGTGCTGTGGTCTGTGTCCTCGCAGAAAATGTTGCGCCAGGTAGCCGACGTTTTTCCGCTGGGAGCGGTGGCTTACATCCACCAAAATCATCTGCAAGGTCCGCTTTTGAACGAACTCTCCTGGGGAGGGTTCCTTATTTACGCCGTGCCGGACATTCCGGTTGCCATGGACGGCCGCACGAACGTTCACACCCAGGACGAAATCGTGCACGCTCTGCCTCTGTGGAATGGCGAGCATGGATGGGAGCAGCGCCCGGAACTCCAGCGCGCCAATCTGGTGATCAGCAATCATTCCTGGCCGCTTGCCCTCCTGCTGCGGAGCGATCCGCGTTTCCGGCTGGTCTACGAGGACAAAACCGCGGTGCTCTTCCAGGCAGTGCATCCAGAGAGCAACCCTACCGCGCCGCTCTACCAGAATCCCTAACCGCAAATGAAAGGCCGCCCGCACGAGGGGCGGCTACCTATCCCGGTTTCTGATGAGGGTCAGCGTGAGATCCCGTTCGATGCTGCGACGCACGATTGCTGGGAAGACCCGGCCACGGAGAAGGAATCAGCAATAGCTCAAGATAGTCCTGCGGCGACTTAGGGTGCTCTAGTGCCGATCAGATTATGGCCGATGTTTGGCGTGGTGCAAGTTGAAAACTCATAACCCGTGCAACCAACGCCTTTGGGTCGACGTATAATCCGCCGGAGGATACCCGCGTGCAAACCCTTCTCCAAGACATTCGCTACGCTCTCCGGCAGCTAGGCAATGCTCCTACGTTTACGTTGACTGCATTACTTACCCTGGCCATTGGCATCGGTGCGACGACTGCGATCTTCACTCTGACACAGGCCATCATGCTGAAGTCTTTGCCGGTCGCCGATCCTGCCCAGCTTTATCGTATCGGCGATACCGGGGAGTGCTGTGTCGAAGGTTGGGAAGACGATGACTGGAGCCTCTTCTCTTATCAGCTGTACCAGCGGCTCGCGGCGGCGGCACCCGAGTTCGAGGAAACCACCGCTTTTCAGGCTGCACCTGGGATCTACAGCATTCGTCAGGAAACCAAAGATCGCGAAGCACGGCCCTTGCGCGCGGAGTACGTGAGCGGAAGTTACTTCCATGTTTTTGGTCTCGAGGCCTTTGCCGGAAGAGTTATCAACAACTCGGACGATCAACGCTCGGCCTCACCGGTGGCGATGATCAGCTATCGCACCTGGCAGCAGGATTACGGCTCAGACCCGGGGATTGTCGGGTCCACATTCTTCGTGCAAGGACAGCCGGTCACATTGATTGGGATTACGCCACCGGGATTTTTTGGCGAGACACTGCGGAGCGATCCGCCGGACTTTTGGCTGCCCCTGCAACAGGAGATTTTGTTCGACGGGCAGGGTGCGCGCATGAGAACGAATCCGTCTCAGTGGCTGTATGCCATTGGCAGGTTGAAGCCGGGTGCGAGTGTGCAGGCACTTCCCGCCCGCCTCACGCCGGTGCTTCAGCGGTGGCTCCGTGACGAAGATGACCTGCCAGCCGAATTCAAACCGCAGGTTGAACCAACGATTCCTCAGAAGTTTATCCGGCTGGCACCGGCCGGAGGCGGTGTCACCTCCTTGAGGGAAAACTACGGTGCAAGTCTGCGTATTCTGTTGATGGTCTGTGGAACATTACTCCTCATCGCGTGCGCCAATCTTGCCAATCTTCTGCTGGCGCGCGGAGCCGCCCGCCGCGCCCAGACTGCGGTGCGCCTGGCTCTGGGGGCTGCGCGAACCAGACTGATTCGCCAGCAGTTGACGGAGGCGGTACTGCTCTCGGTGCTAGGCGGCATCGCGGGATTAGCGGTTGCATATGTGGGAGCGCGTCTGATGCTGGCCCTGGCATTTCACAGCGCCACCTTTACGCCGATCAGTGCCGCACCTTCGCTGCCGGTTCTGGGATTTGCCTTCGCGCTTTCACTTCTGACCGGTGTGATGTTTGGTGTGATTCCGGCGTGGCTGACTTCGCGTTCCGATCCGGCAGAAGCCCTGCACGGATCAGGCCGTGGCACTCGCGCCGGAGCATTGTTGCCGCAAAAGATACTGGTGGTCAGTCAGGCAGCGCTGTCCCTGGTTCTGCTGGCCTGCGCCGGATTGCTAACCATGAGCTTGCGGAATCTGGAGCGTCAGGACTTTGGTTTTGCTGTTCAGAACCGCGTAAGTGTTCAGATCAATCCGCCTCTTGACAGTTACACGCCCGAACACCTCGACGCGCTTTATCGCGCAATTGAAGATGGTTTGATTCGGTTGCCGAATGTGCAGAGCGTAAGTCTGGCGGGCTACGGTCCGCTCAGCGGCAATAACTGGGGTGAGTTGATTGCGGTGGAAGGGAGGGGTGACCCAAAGGCTGATATGGCGGAAGGTGTCTCTTGGGACCGGGTGAGCCGTCATTATTTTTCGACGGTTGGACAGCGTATCGTGCGCGGGCGCGATTTCGCGGAGACCGATTCCAGTGCCTCGCGTCCCGTGGCGATTGTGAACGAATCGCTCGTCAAGAA
>DATEGH010000068.1:0-3618 GCA_035280185.1 Terriglobales bacterium | reverse complement strand
CCACTCGATGGTGGCCGCGTGCTGCGCTCCATAGCTTGGGGTATCACCCACAACATGGAACGCGCTACAAAGGTTGCTGCACGGATCGGGCAAGTTGTGGCTGTGTTGTTCATCTTCGCCGGGATTTACGAGTTCTTTCGTGGGGCGGGCATCGGCGGTCTGTGGACGGCCTTCATTGGATGGTTCCTGCTGCAAGCTGCGGGCGCAAATTACATGGAAGTTGAGCTGCGGCACCGGCTGGAAGGCGTCCACGCCGGAGATCTGATGTCGCATGACTGCCCCGTAGTGGAAGGGCCAATCAGCGTGCAGGACTTTGTGGACCACTTTATTCTCCGCACCGGAAAGCGCTGCTTCATCGTGAGCATCCACGGCCGCCTGGCCGGGCTCATCACGCCTCATGAAGTGCGGTCCGTTGCGCGCGAAGACTGGACCGTGACTCCAGTGCAGCAGATCATGAAGCCCATTCAGCAGGTGCGAATCGTCACGCCCGAGACTCCAGTGATGGACGCGCTAGAGATGATGGCGCAATCCGACCTGAACCAGGTTCCGGTCGTTGCCAACCAACAGGTCGTAGGCATGCTCGCGCGGGGCGACATTCTGCAAGCTCTGCGCGCCCGAGCGGAATTGCAGCGCAGCTAACGAGCACTCGCCGTCCTTACAAACCCGGGCCGAGCTTGCGCCCGGCCCCGAATGGATGTTCTCAGCTCAGTGCACGGCCAAAAAGCCGTGGGTTTTGAAGTTTTTGTCCTGGTAGGAGCCGACGATTGCCTGATTAAAGTTGATGGCGTTGGGAGCGGTCTGCGACGCGCCGGGGAAGCTCACCGGAATCGGATTCAGCGGACGCTCCGGCTTGTCGCTTGTTCCTTCACCGCGCTCGACATGCGGCGAGTAGAAGCCCTGGCCGGGTATTGCGGTTGCAAATCCCACCACATCGCCTCGGCCATTCACTCCTAAGACGTGAGTGTCAGAGCCGTTGATGCGTGGAAAGAGATCAAAATCGCTGCCGGCCTTCAGAATACCGTTGAAGAAGTCCTGGTGAAAAAGCGTTCCGACGATCACTCCCGGATTGGAAATCCCGCTCAGGTTCTGGCTCTCGCCGTTTCCCGGGGTAGTGAAATCCACCTTCGTGAATTTGCCGTTATGCCAACTAAAGTTGCCGCCCACAACTGTGAGCGAATTGTTTACGGCGCTCGCCGCACCTGATAGGGTCCCAGTGGGATCAATTCGCTGCACCTGCCCGGTGTGGTGCCGTAGAAAACCGTGAAACTTTCCAGCGGAGTCTTGGAAGATTCCGGCAGTATCGCCGAAGTCGTTGAGACCAAAGATGAAGGTGTTGAGCGCGCCAGGAATATCAAGGCGCGTGATCCTCCTGTTGGCAAGTTTGAAGCCGTGAGTATGGCAGGTGGGAGTAACCGTATCGGGGATGCAATTCGTCCCCACCTGGAAAAAGCCAACTATCACGCCGCCGTTGTTGATGCCGCTGGCCACCGTGTTGGCAGCGCCAGACACGTTAATGGCGACAAATTTGAAGTTGGGTGAATCAATCTGGGCGAAGGCGCTGCCCGCCAGGACAAGCGCGACGAGCAAGGTCCGGATTGAATGGATGGTCACGTCAGAGGGCCTCCTGATACAACATCACTTGAATTGGGGAGCAGTTCTGGTTCGGATGCCGGAATTTTCAGGCGTGTTGCCGTCCTAAAAATTTGAGAGAGATGCTGGACGAAAGTTTCCGATCACGCTCATAAGCGCACCGATCCGGGAGCGACAAGCCCTTTAATAATCTTTCAATTACGAAAGAGGCGTAGTACTTCCGGCCAGTGCCGCCCCTGGCCTAGTTCGCTATTGATTCGCCTAAATCGAGCAGTTATTCTTTGTATGTGACTTCCCGTTGGAAATCCAGTCTAAAGAAAAAAGAATGAAACCAATAGGCGGTCGAGGACGTATCACCGGATGAAAGATGAAAAAACGGTAAAAAATGGCCAACCTTGTAGATTTTCGGCGACGGCAAACGTCAATATGTGTAGCAGGGCAAGCGGGAGCGGGCATGCTGAACTTCAAAATTCATAATCTGGGCGAGATTGCACTGTTCGAGTGCGAAGGGCGGCTGACGGTTGAGAGCGCGAATGCACTCCGCAGAGCCGTAATAACGCAGGCCGGGATGTCGAATGTGGTGCTCGACCTTAAAGACCTGACCGACGTTGACGCTGCCGGGCTCGGCGCTATTGCTTCTCTGGGGAACTGGGCGCGTTCCACCGGCGTTAGCCTGAAACTGATGAACCTGATGCCGCGGGTGGAGCGCTTGCTCGAGTTGACCGGCTTGCGCACTGAGTTCGACATCTGCTCCGCGCGAGAGGAGCTGGAGTTGTGGTGCCGCGTTCTGCGTCATGAGTTCCATCCTGCAACAGCACAAGTGAAGCGAGCCGTGGGACTGTGACGATAATCGAATAAGCCCACCGGCACCGGCCTCCCTTCTGGCTGTGATTTTCAAAGCTACTGTGGTGTCCTTCTAAATTCAGCAACGCGGCGTGCCGCATCCCTGCGGCCTTTTTGCGCCGCACCCTGCTAAAATTCTTGAGCTGGATTGAGAGTTCTTAATGCGCAAAATCTTCCATTACGAATCCCCGCGCGAGCGCTACGAGTCTGACGCGGCGGTGGTCTGGTGCTATGACCATCGCTTTGACCAGGTGTTCCGCAAGCTGCTGAAGCGAATCGGCATCCAGTTTCCCGATCCTGTAAGGATCGCCGGTGGTGCCAAGACGCTGGCTTCACCCGCCCGCGAGAGCGATCGTGAATTTGTGCTTGAACAGATTCGCCTCTCCATGGAGTTACATAGGACCAAGACCGTCATTCTGATGCTTCACTCCGATTGCGGCGCTTACGGCGGGCTCAAGGCTTTCGACAAAGCTGAGAGCGAAGCCGAAAATCATCGCCAGGAAATGCACCGAGCGGCTCGTTATCTGAAAGATAAGTTTCCGGAGCTTGCGATCAAAGCCTACTTCGTGGACTTCGAGGGAGTATGGGAAGCCGATCTCGAATCATCCGCGGAGAAGATCGCTTGAGAGCTGTTGCTCATTGTCATGAAACGTTGTAAGTTGGTCGATCATGTTTCATGGTTCCCATGGGCCCTTCCGCTGGGTGGAATCTCCCGTCCACAAAACTCAGGATGTTCTTCAGCTTTGCCCCGAAGCTGTTCTCGGTAAACACCTGGTAATTACCGCATTCGATGCCGGCAAGATCACTGCCGTAGCACAAGAATCTCTGCTGACATGGCGGGTAGAAGGCTCGGCATTGCATGTGCCTCCTATGGCGGACCTTCTGGACGTTCCCTACGACGTCTTCAATGAATGGTTCATCTTCGCAGCAGCGCCTGGGCAGCAGAAGCTTGAAAGCTTTATGAATTCCAACTGGTTTACGCTGGGGCCGTGCCTTTCGGGGAACGCCGAACGTGCCACGCAATGGGAGATCAAGCGTACGCAACGGGCTTTTTGGCAGTTGCTGGAGAGCGCGAATCCGGAATCGTATCTGGCCTGCGGACGCCGGCTGATCTTCGTGACGCGCAACGATGCGTACTTTACCGCGGTGCTGCGACGCATCAGCGTGCCGCCTCGGGCCCGCTCA
>DATEGH010000067.1:0-21393 GCA_035280185.1 Terriglobales bacterium | reverse complement strand
TTTATACGTTTGTTTTAACCGGCTCCAGGTAGTTCAACAAGCTTTGTCGCGAAGTGGAACTCTAGGTTCCGAACCTCTCTGCGGCCCGGGCTCGCGCCTTGGCCGCTTCTTCTTCGCGATCCTTTGCCGGAGCGCTGGTCTCAAGAGAATGCAAAAGCCGGTTTGAGACCTGCGCGATCTCATCCACCGCGGCCAGGAACGCCGGTTCGTTTGCCTTCGAAGGCTTGTTGAAGCCCGTAATCTTTCTTACGAACTGGAGCGACGCAGCCCGCACTTCTTCGTCGGTAACCGGCGGATCGAAGTTAAATAGTGTCTTGATGTTTCTGCACATACTCACTCAAGCCTACCAAATCAGCTTCAGGACTTGAGCTTGCAGTGATTTGAGATTAGGGCGAGCTACTCTACCGCGTCCCTAACGCTTTCCGCCGCAATTGGGACTCGAGCCCACCCTGGCGCGGGAGCGGAGAAAAGACTGCTTGCCCCGGGCACCATGGCCAGGGTAATAAGCGCGTCGGCAATGCGACGGGGAGGAAGCACGAAATCGGCACACCCGGTAGCAATCGTTGCATTCGGCATGCCGCCTGAAAATGTAGTTGCGGGATCCTGCACCAGCACCATGCCGCCACTCGCCTTGATTTTGACTGCGCCGATGGCGCCGTCATGAAGCGAACCGCTCAAAACCACTGCAATGCAGGCGGGGCCGAAATGTTCGGCCAGAGATTCAAATAGGATGTCGGCAGAGGGCCGAATCTGTCTTACGGAGCCAGCGCTGCTCAATAGCATGCGTCCCCCAGAGGCAAGCAGCAGATGGCGATCGGGTGGTGCTACGTACACTACTCCCCGCCTTATTCTTTCTGCTGCTTTGGCCCGAACGATGGGCAGGGGCGAGAACCTGCTCAAGTGTCGCACCAGCAAATCGCTGCCGGGAGAACGCTCTCTGCGGTGCAGCAGAACGATCAGAGGAACAGGGAAATCCTGGTTCAGCCGGGGCAGTACCTGCTCCAGCGCTTCAAGTCCGCCTGCGGACGCAACCAGAGCTGCTACCGCAAAAGGGGACTTCAGCGAAAACCAGGGATGTGCAGCCATGGGATTTGACGCATCTTGGCGCGTCGTGCGGATATAACGCCTTGTACGCTAGCGTACATCTAAATGAACCGAAAGGCAAGCGTGTATGGCTGGCTCAAAAATTAACGATCGCGTTCAGAACCGGCTGCTGGCGGCACTTCCCGAGAAGGAATCCAAGCGCCTCCGCGCCAAAGCGGAGCGGGTGCGTCTCAATGTACGCGATGTGCTCTACCAGCCGGAAAAGCCCATCAAGGATGTGTACTTTGTCGAAGACGGCGTGGTTTCTCTGGTTTCGCGTATGGCAGATGGCGGTACCGTGGAAATCGCAACCGTCGGAAATGAGGGGATGATCGGGCTGCCCGTGTTTCTCGGGGCGTCTACCAGCCCCCTTCAAGCTTTCGCGCAAGTCCCCGGCGGGGCATGGAAAGTCTCGGCTGCTGATTTCCGGCAGGCTCTTGATCATGGCAGCTCGGCGCTGGCTCAGGCCTTGCACCGCTATACGCAAGCGCTTTTTGTCCAGCTCTCCATGTCAGTTGCCTGCAACCGGCTCCACTCGGTGCAGCAGCGTTGCGCACGTTGGCTGCTGATCACCTCGGACCGCGTGGACCGTTCGGAGTTCGCCCTCACTCAGGAGTTCCTAGCGCAGATGCTGGGCGTGCGTAGAGCGAGCGCCAATGAGGCGCTCCAGAACTTCAAGCGCAAGGGCTTTCTCGATTACAGGCAAGGCAAGATGAAGATCAAGAATCGGAAAGGTCTGGAATCCGCAGCCTGTGAGTGCTATTTCATTACGCGCGATGAATATCAAAGGCTGACCGGATCATGACCACTGCGGCCCGCCTGAGACCATAAGGCCAGCAGTACTCCTGACATCCATAGCCAGTAGCCGGTATACGCCCGGAAATGGATTTTATAGAAGACGATCCAGCAGAAGATAAACATCAGCGGAACCACGACCCTGAACACGGTGTTAATCCGCCATGACTGGCGCACCAGCACAAATAAGACAGCCAGCACAAAGAGCGGGTTGATCCAGCCGCTGAGGAGAATAGAGAAATATGTGAGCGGGTCGGAGCGCATGATGGTGAAGCCGTCCTTGCCCCACGGAACGAGCAGCGCCGTAACGGCGCAGTCATAACCGCGCATAACGTTAGGCGTGGCGCCGGGCTTCGCAATCTCGCGAATGGCAGGCAGAGTAAAGCTGCATGCGAACAAGACAATTCCCGCGAGAAGAAGAATCCAGCAAACAATTTTCACGCGCTCGATTGTAGCCTACTCGTAATGCAAGGCTTCGACAGGATCGAGTTGCGCCGCGCGTTTTGCCGGCACCGTGCCAAAGACCACGCCGACGATCAGGGCGACAGCAATTGCAATGATGGCCGACAAACCAGAAATCGGTATGCGGTATTCGGTGAGAAAACGCACCGAAAACGGGACCGCCAGTCCGAGCAGAGTCCCAACGATGCCGCCGGCGAGGGAAATCAGCACGGCTTCAGTGAGAAACTGAAGCTCGATTTCGCGCCGGGTTGCGCCAATGGCTTTTCGGACTCCGATTTCGCGGATGCGCGTCCGCACATTCGCCAGCATAATATTCATAATCCCCACGCCGCCTACGATCAAAACGATCAGGGCCACAGCCAGCAGCACCAGGGTGAGCGCGTTCGCCGTTCTGGACGCTACTTGCAGCAACTGCGTGAGGTTCTGCACGCGATAGACCGATTCCGGCTTGTGACGCGCCTGAAGAATCTGCTGGATCATCTGCGTGGCGCGCGGCACGTCGCCTGCATCGGAGACGGAGAAGAACAATTGCTTGACTGTTTGGTTGCCGCTGAAGTATCGGCCTACGCTGTAAGGAATCAAGATCGTGTCGGTGGCAATCTCTGACTGGCCGAACGTCTCCACTCGCTCACGGAATGTTCCAATCACGACGAAAGGCAATCCCAGAATTTTTAAGTTCTGGCCTATCGCCGCTTGCTGGCTGCCATACGTGCGTTGCGCAAATTGCTGGGTGACGGCGGCCACTTTCGCGCCGGACATCGAATCCTCTTCGTCGAAAAAGCGCCCTGCCAGAATTTGAAGATTGCGCACAGTGGAGTATTGCGGTGAGACGCCCAGCACCAGAATGTCGCGTTCTTTGCCGCCGCCCACAGAAATGCGGTCATGCAGCTCCAGCATCGGCGAAGCCGCTTGAATTCCAGGCACCTCCTGCTGAACGGCGCGCATGTCGTCTACAGTCAGGTAATCGGTGCCTCCCGCGGTATTCACCGAAGCATTGCCGCCGGCTTCGTAGTCGGCGTAGATGAGGTTGGCGCCGATGCCCTGGATCTGATTCATGACGTACTGCTTGCCCGTGAGTCCGATGGTGACCACCACGATCAAGGAAGCTGTTCCGATCACCATGCCCAGCGCAGTCAGGGCAAAACGGACCTTGCTCACGCGGAATGAATCGACTGCAATGCTCAGAATTTCGCTGAAGAGCATCGTGGTGCGCGTGGTTTCGGCCAGCGGGCGGGCAGCAGCCATGACCTTAATTGTACGTCGGAGAGGAACCGGAGATTCAGAAGAAGCGTCTCAGGCGGTCTTCCGTTTGAGCTTGGAGGAGAGCTCAACTTTGCCCTGGTTGAGCACCAGAGTGAAATGTCGCGAGCAGCTCGTGCAAAGCCAGAAATGTTCGATGGATTTTCCTGAGGTTGGAAAGCCAAAGAACCTGCCGCCATCCATTCGCATCAGCATGCGGGAACAACTCGGGTTGGCACACTTCTGGATCATGGACGAAGGCGCGATCGGGTCCGCACTTATTAGGACGTTCTCCGAACTGCAAAAGGTAGCCTCAAAAAGTGAGCTGCTGCGGCCCTTCTACAAACGTCTTGTTTTCCTCAGGTGCGAGAAGATTTTACAAGTACTCGTCAGGTTGCCTCCGCGTTTCAACCACATGCGAATGGAAGCATTCTTGCCCTACTTCCTCGTGACCTGCCAAACCAAAGCGCAGGAGGAACACCGCTTTGCAGATCGAAAAACAGAAAGAAAGAATCCAGAGCGGTGGGGTGGCGCCCGTTTCCGGTCTGTATAGAAGTGACCATTCTCATGCGCAGCAGCAGGAGTTCTGGATCAGCAAAAACCAGAACTTTCCTGCCTGTCCAATCTGCGGGAACCAGGCAGAATTCACGCTGGAGCAGGAGGTGGAGCACATCTCGCGCGATGCTGATTTTGCCTGAGCGTCATTCGTAACGCAACGCAATCATAGGATCAACTTTGGTTGCGCGACGCGCCGGAATGTAGCACGCGGCAACCGCTACAGTGACGAGCACAGCGGCAACCAGCCCAAACGTCGCTGGATCGTAGGAGCTCACGCCATAAAGCAAGCTGGCGAGAAGCCGTGAAAAGATCAGCGCGCCGACAATGCCGGCCAGCGCTCCTACTGCAATCAGCTTGGTTCCTCTCAGCATCACCAACCGGAGAACGTCACGCGCACTGGCGCCCAGGGCCATGCGGACGCCCATTTCGTGCGTCCGCTGGCTGACGGAATAGGAAAGAACGCCATAAGTCCCAATTGCTCCCAGCAGCAACGCTGCTATGGCAAAGACGACGAAGAGCAGCGTCGCAAACCTCTGGCGGGCGATGGACGTGCTGATGATTTCGTCCATTGTTTCGACGTTGTAAACCGGAATATCAGTGTCAATTTCATGCAGGCGTTCCGCCACGGCGTTTGCTGTTGCTTGCGGCCCGAGATGAGAGCGAGCGGCAAACGTCATGCCGTTGACCATGGGATAAAACTTCTCAGGAATCTGCAAAAACGGAACGTAGAACTCAGAGCGGATAGTCGCGGTGGAATCTTGCGCCAGCCCCCAGTGCTTTACGTGTTGCACAACACCGATGATTTCGCGCGGCTGCTCGAAGCCGGGGAATGGCATGACCAGGTGCTGCCCCAGCGCCTCCTGGTGCGGAAACGCAGTGCGGGCCAGTTCTTCATCCACCACGAGTACATTCTGGGAGCTCAACGTATCGTGCTCGGTGAAGTAGCGTCCACGCAGCAGGCGCACGCCCATGGTCCCAAGGTAATCCGGGCTGGTGATGTACATCATGGACCAGCTATAGTCTTTGGGATCCGGCTTGGGGCGCTCGGAGACGTAAAACATAACTTCACTGTCATCGCGCATCATCACATCGGTGGTCAGGGCCGCCGCTTGGATTCCGGGAACACCTTCCATCTTCTCCACAACGTTTTTGAAGAGAGTTCGAATCTTCTCAGGAGTGTCGTAGTGCAGGCGCGAGAAGCCAAGACTGAAAGTAGTCACGTTATCGGCAATGAATCCTGGATCAACCCTGCCCAGCTTGTTGAGCGTCCGAATCGTCAGCCCGGCGCAAACCAGCAGAACCAACGCCAGCGCCAGCTCTGAAATAACAAGCACGCTTTGTAGCCGATGCCGGCCGGCGACTGTGCCCCGGCCGCTTTCCTTGAGAGTCTCATTGGTGTTGCCGCGAAGTGACTGCCACACCGGCGCCAAACCGAACAGAATTCCCGTAATCACACAGGTTGCGAGCAAAAACAGAGCAACTCGCCAATCCACGCCAATGGATTGCGCGCGCGGCAACGTGTGTGGGACCGCAGCCAGCAATCCGCGTGTTCCGGCCCATGCCAAACCAATCCCGAGAATGCCACCCAGCAGTGCCAGCAGCACACTCTCCGTGAGCAACTGACTGGCGATGCGCATACGAGAAGCGCCGAGAGCGGTCCTGATGGCGAGCTCACGCTGGCGAGGCACTACACGGCTCAGGAGAAGGTTCGCAACGTTGACGCACGCGATCAGCAACAGCAGTGCGACCGCGCCGAAAAGCAAGAGCAAAGTACCGCGAACATCGGATACCACATCGTTCGCTATCGGAATGATGGTCACGCCGTGATTGGCATTCGGTTCCGGGTAGGCCGCCGCCAGCCTTTTCGCGATGGTATTCAGATCGGCCCGGGCCTGTTCCAGGCCCACGCCCGGCTTTAAGCGCCCGATTGCGCGCGCGCCCTCCCGATCCATGCGGTTCTTCAGCCACATTCTTCCCGTGGCAGCGATAGGAACAAAGACATCGCGCTGGCTGTAAAACCAGAAATCCCTGGGCAGAACGCCGACCACGGTGTAATCAGCATCATTCAGATGGATGCTCCGGCCCAGGATATTACGATCGCCTCCGAAGCGGCGCTGCCACAGCCCATAACTCATGATGACCACCGGCGCAGCACCTACCTGATCTTCTTCCGGCCGAAAATCGCGGCCGAGAATCGGCGCTACTCCCAGCAGGCTGAAAAAGCCGGCGGAGACCTCGCGACCATCAATGTGTTCTGGACCGCGCTGGTCTGTAAGGGTGTAATCATCGCCGCGGAAGAGCGCCATCTGGGCAAAACTCGAGTTCTGCGCGCGCCAGTCGACGTAGTTCGGGTAAGCCACAGACATGTCGTTGAACTGGGGCGAGTTCTCGCTCACGATCATCACCCGGCCAGGATCGTGGAAGGGCAGCGGCCGCAGCAGAACAGCGTTCAGAACAGTAAAGATTGCGGTGTTAGCGCCGATCCCGATGGCCAGTGTCAGCACTGCCATAAATGCGAATCCCGGACTCTTGACCAGGCTCCGGAATCCGAAGCGCAGGTCCTGCCACAGTGATGTCATGAGCTCTTCTCCACTGGGAGGAAATACGCAGGAGTTCCGGCGCCGGTTCCCGTTAATTAGCAAAAAAGGACTTGGCGCGGGCTGGTAAACTGATTTTCAGCCACTCATCGGCCGCGCGGAGGGATGTGTGAGCGGTTGAAACAGGCGGTCTTGAAAACCGCTATACCTGAAAGGGTATCGGGGGTTCGAATCCCTCTCCCTCCGCCAGAAGTCCCCGCATCTCGTGCGAAACCATCGCAGCACCGGTGGCCGGAACTGATCTCTCAAACCGTCGTCGCCGGCGAGTTCTGCTCAGATGTCGCAATCTTCAACTGCTTTGCTCGATTGTGTATCAGATTGTGCCCGACCGTATAGCAGTACAGGCTCGCAGGTTCAAATTGTATTCTCACATCATCTATGGTGTGGGTGCATGTCTTAGTCATTGAAGTTACCAGAGGGTCTTTGACTTTGTTCGCGCGGCAGAACGCAACGAGACTTTTCAATTCTTCTGGATGTTCACAGAACCGGTCAGACCACTTGACCTCAACCGCCCAATCTGGTCTTTGCTCTTTCTCCGAGACTTGGACAATGTCTACTTCCCCATCATGCCATCGTGCGTAGTGCAAGGGCCCGCTATGATGAAACCATTGTGAAAAAATTCCTGTTTCGGCGAGAGGGCCAACGGCGCTGTCACTCATCTTCACCGGCGAGAACAGGGCCGCACGCATAGAGGGATTCGTCAAATAGACCTTAAAAAAATTCGCTCTTCGAAACCGCTTAGCATTCTGGTCGACTCGGTAAACTAGCTTTATCAAGAAGGCTGCCTCGAGGTATTCGATATATCGTTTAATGGTATTTTTTGTTACACCGGAGTTCTTCGACAGCTCTCCGAGTGACACCTCATTCGCTGTGTTGAAGGCCAAGGTTGTGAACAGGTAATTAAGCTCTTGAATATTTTCGATGCCATAGAGGCTGGGGAGGTCGCGTAAAAGAACTTTGTCGATGATATCGCTCTTGATGAATCGGCCTGGGTCAGCTTGAATTGTGGCCGAGAAAATTGCCTCTGGATAACCACCAAAGTTCAGATACGAAATAAATTGTTCATTCAATTTTTCGATATCGTTTGCAACGAAAAACTGCAATCCATCCGGACGATCAACAGGTGCTTGTACCAAGTCTGTCTTATTCAACAGATATAGATATTCGTGGAACGTCAGGGGCGGCAGCATAAAGTCTGTGAACCGCCCAGCGCCCGATTCTGTGCTCTTTAGCCGCAATGCAGCAGCAGCAGAACCAGAAGCTGTGAATTTAATGTTCTTGTAGGTGTCAACAGCGGATTTGAGCTGTACTTCCCAATCCCGCAAATATTGGATTTCGTCGAAAAATATAAAGACTTGCTCAAGTTTGTAATTTACACCACTGGATTGGCCATAGTGCTCAAGCAGCTTTTGAATGCTCAATCCGTTATAAATAGGATTGTCCACAGAAAAATAGCCGATCGCTTGTGGTGGAACGCCATCGTCAATAAGAGATTGGATGGCATGATAGATCAAGACCGTCTTGCCGACACGCCTTGGGCCCATCAACACAATTGCGCGGCGCACTGGCTGCGTGAGTAATGGATAAAAAAGATCAAAATAAGAGCGCCGCTTCAACTTGTGGTAGGCTTCATCAATCGCGTGATCCTCTTCCCACCACGGGTTCTCTGTTCGGATTCTCTCGATAATGTCTTCTGCTGAAATACCCTGCATATGGACAGAGAGTAACAGCGCGCTCAAAATAAAGTCAATTGACTGACTCTAGACCAATTCACTTAATTAACCGTTTTATAATCAATAGTTTAACACGAAAAAATAATGCAATGATATCCCAACAATTCAAATCCCTCTTCCCCGAATAATGCTCATCGCGTCTGGCGCAGCCACGCCGCGAGCCTTGGCGCCGTTCTCGTCTTCCACTTTGTCGCCTTCGCCGGGAGCAAGAAAGAGATTAGTTTCAAGGCCATGCTGCCGAGTGTAGAGGTCATAATAGCGGCCGTGCAGATCTAGCAGTTCCTGATGACGCCCGCGCTCCACGATCTTGCCTGCTTCCACCACCAGAATCTGGTCGGCCTGGCGAATGGTGGAGAGCCGGTGGGCGATCACAAACGTAGTGCGGCCCTGCATCAAGTACTTGAGACCCTGCTGAATGTAAGCCTCGGATTCCGAATCGAGGCTGGAAGTGGCTTCATCAAGGATGAGAATGCGCGGGTCGGCCAGCACTGCGCGCGCGATTGACACGCGCTGCTTCTGCCCGCCGGAGAGCTTCACGCCGCGCTCGCCGATGACGGTGTCGTACTTGTCCGGGAAGCGCTCGGCAAACTCATCCACGTGGGCGATGCGACAGGCCTGCATGATCTGCTCTTCCGTCGCGTCCGGCCGCGAAAAGGAGATATTTTCTCGGATGGTGCCATCAAAGAGGAATGAATCCTGAAGCACCACGCCGAGGGTTGAACGATAAGAGTCAAGCCGCACGTGGCTCAGATCCATTCCGTCAACAGTCACGCGGCCTGTGACCGGCTTATAGAATGCCGCCACCAGTCCAATCATGGTGGACTTGCCGGAACCGGAAGATCCTACCAGGGCAGTCACCGTTCCGGGCTGAGCGTCGAAGCTTACGTTCTCCAGCACCGGCTTGCTCGCCTCATAAGCGAAGTCGACGTTTTCGAATACTACGTGGCCGCGAATTTCAGAGAGTACGATGTCGCGCTGTGGGTCGCCGTCTTCGCGGCTCTCAGAGAGGACCTCGCGCGTACGGTCGAGGCCGGCAAGAGCTTCAGTGATCTGAGTGCCGATGCTGGCGATCTGAGCGACCGGGGCAATCAGAAATCCCATGAGCGTGGTGTACATGAAGAGATCGCCGATCGTCATGTGCCCGGCAAAGATCTGCCGCGCCCCAATGTACATAATGATGGCGCCCACAATCCCCAGCATTCCCGCTGAGGCAAGGCCCATGAACGAAGTTGCGGTAAGCGTCTTGAGGACGTTGTTGAGTAGGCGTTGCACGCCCCCGCTGAAGACCTCGGCTTCGCGCTGCTCAGCGTGATAACCCTTCACCACGCGCACGCCGCCGATCGATTCCGTGAGCCTGCCAGTAACGTCAGCATTGATCTTGGAACGTTCGCGGAAGATTGGCCGGATGGTCTTGAACGCGCGGCCCAGAGCCACCATTAGGACCAGCAGAAAGCCCAGCGCGACCACGGTCATGGAGACGTTGATCTTGAGCAGAATGGCCAATGCCAGCACCGCGGTCAGCACTCCTCCGCAGAACTCCACCAGTCCGGTGCCGATGAGGTTACGCACGCCTTCAACGTCGGTCATGATGCGCGAGACCAGAGCGCCCGTCTTGTTCGCGTCGTAATAGTTGAGAGGAAGCCGGCCGACGTGTGCCTGCACGCGGCGGCGCAATTCAGCAATTGCACGCTGGCCTTCTTTCGATAAAAGTTGCGTCAGCGCAAATGACGTGAGCCCCTGAATCAGAGTGGCTCCGAGAACGGCCGTCACCAGCACAACCAGAAGGTCGGGGCGGTGTTGACGGATAACCGTATCAATCAGGAACTTGGTGGAAACCGGAAGCACCAGCCCACAAAGACGCCCAATCAGCAACAGCAGGAAACTTACAACAAGCAGCTTGCGGCGCGGGCGCACCAAATCGCGCAGCATGGGAAGCGCAGACTTGAACTGCTGCGCGGCGGTTTTTTTCTTCTCTGATTGGGCCAAAACGGAACTCCGGGTTCCTTATAGATTCCTTGCGGAGATAGTTTGGCTCTGAAAGTAGCAGTGTTTTTTCGCGAACGCTAGTCAACTTTCGCCTGGAATACCGCGGTTTCCACCTTACCTGCTCTTTTTACCTGGACAAACAGGTGGTAACTGCCCGATTTGGGAAAGCCATAGGGGAAAGCAACTTCGGCGTTTTGCGGCGGCTGATGCATGCCGGCCATGCTGTCGCCCGCGATGGCCAATGCGGCCATGGGAACGGAACCAGCGGGATGAACATGGGCAAAGACGCTGCCATCATCGCTCAGGAACACCGCGTGGCCGGCCATGCCCGTGTAGTCTTCCATGCCCTGAGCGGGACGGCCCAAGCTGTCTTCCAGGCGAAAACGAAACCAAAGCGGCTCACTTGCATGCAGCGTCGTGTTCGTACGCTCCCAAACCAAGCGATAGCCATCCGCAAGCCGCGCGGTGTCGCCGGATGCCGGCGCTTCGCTTACGCCTGAGTCATCGGGATCGGCAGACTGATTTTGGCTCGACGCGGCATTGAACGAAGGTGGGACATCAACGGTTCCGACCTGCGTTTCCGGAAATCCGGTGTGATGGACGATGTCGGCAAAGATGCGATAGCGTCCGGCGGGCATGGCGGGAAGTTGAGCTGCAAATAATCCTTCTCCACTCTGCTGCGGATGCAAGTGCCAGAAGCTGGTCATGTCCGGCATGCGGACCAGGAACAGATGCATGAGATGGCCGTGGTCGGGAACTAGATCGTTGAGAACGATTCGGTCCGGCGGATCTGTGCGGAAGCGGTTCGGCGCAGGTGGATTCGGATTCTGCAACTTGAGCTGCAGCACCCCATCGGTCAGCAACTGCGTCTGAAGCTGCGGCAGCTTGTAGTTCATGCGCGCATTAGCTGCCGCCTCGGCATTCCACCAGGCGTTGCCGAAAAACAGCACCAGCGCCGCAATCGCGCCTGCAAATGCCGCGCGAATCCGTCCACGCCGGCGCTGGGCCGGAGCGGGGGTTTTGCCCGGAGCCAGTTCCGCATCGCGCGCCGCCGCGCCGATGATGCTTACAAAACCGGCTAAAAGCGCAAACCCGAGAATCGCAAGAATCAGCCCGCGCGTTTTCTGCATACGTGCAGTGTTGGTGGAAATGGCCGGAACCGGCACGGCCGTTTCGCCCGGACCTCGTTTTCCTTGCACTTGAAGCTGAACTTTCCAGGAGCCGCGATCCATCAGCCACAACTTGCCATGAAAAAGTTGAGCGTCTTGCGGATCGCGCTCCGCCGTGTCAGCAACGGGAGCAAACTTTCCCGCTGCGCCGACCATGGGAAGCGGCAAGACTTTGATTTGCTCTACATCTGAATCGGCGCTACGAATCTCAATCTGCGCGACGCCCGGCACTACGGTAGCCGGACGCACGGTCACCAGCAGGTGATAGGGTCCGGCAGAGGTGTCGTAGTAAACATCCGGGCTGTTGACGTGGGCATGCGCAGCCAGCGGCAGCAGAAGCAGAGCGATGAATGGAAGATGCCTTTGCATAGTTTCGGCAATTAACGGCGAAGCCGCGACATCCAGTTTCCCCAGGTGATGCCAATACGGAGGCTCACGATCGACGCAGCGAAGGCCACCGCCATCGCTGTCCAAAACTGTCTCGCGCTATCTTCTGCAGCGACAAAGAAGTGCCGTACTGTGGGCGCGTCCGGCGGAGCAAAATAAGGAAAGTTATCGTGATGAAAAAACCAGTTGGCCGCGTGCGGTGACATCAGGAAAGTAGCAAACGGCCATTCCACCGCGATCAACACGGCAAGAAACACTGTTCCGCCAATCAGCGCCTGCTGCCATTTACCCGCGTTCTTCCATCGCGGGCAGAGCAGATCCAGAACGAATGCGGGAACCACCAGCAAAAGAGGAAAGGGCAGCGGGACCATGTGCGTAAGGTTGTGGTACACTGGCCCCAGTTTGGGTTGCGCTGGAAATAAAGGAAGAATCCAGAGCATGAGCAGAACGAACGCGCTGTAAACGCCGGTAACAATCGTCCGCGCCCAGTGGTGGCCGGAAACACGCGCGATGGCTTCCAGAATAAAAAGCAAGCCAATGCTGATGGCCACATACGACGATGCGCTGTGAAGCAAGACTTTGTTGGTCTGCTCCAGCCGCAGCGTCATCTCCTGAATCACCAGAAAGCCGCCGAGGCATAGAACCATGTTGCGCAGACGGATGCGCAGAGCGTGGTCTGCGCGATTCATTTCCGAAACGGCAAGAAGCGTGCTGCCCCAGATAATTCCGGCAATTCCCAGCGCCAGCAGCACGTGCGGCGGGCTGATGATCTTCACGTCGAGACCGTAGGCGTTGTGCCACCAATCATCGAACGGCGCCGAGGTGATCATTGCGCCACCGCCCCAACCGCAGACGAACGCGCCCAGAGGACCACGCAGGCCGAGCACAGTAACAGAGGCATCTCGCAATTGGGCGGCTCTGGTATCGCGCCCGAAGGTAGTCCGCGCGATCATCCATAGCGAAGCAGCACCGGCCAGCACTGCGCCGAACTGGATCAGCAGGTGGGCGGGCGTCCAGAAGGTATCGCGGCCGATGGTTTCATGCCACGAAATATCCCAATAGAGGCCTGTGGCGATGCAGATGGGGGCGGCAAAACACGCCCAGGTAGGCCAGGCGATGCCGCGGGTTCGGGGCGCAGTCAGTGCGGCTTGCGCAACTCGCGCCGAACTGGGAGCACCGGCGGCGGCTGTGGTGTTCATGCGCTAAACAGAATACACTGAATGGCCATTCAGTCGAGGCTCGCTGCCCACCGGCACAGAGTTGGCCGGCATCGCAACCGCGCGAATCGGCGCGCTAAGCCCTTGCATCAGCCGGGAGAACTCATCCAAGTTTAGCGATTGTGCGCCATCCGATAGCGCACGCTCCGGACAGGGATGGACTTCGATAATGAGTCCGTCGGCGCCAATGGCCAATGCGGCACGACTGGCCGAGGCAATCAGGTCGCGGCGGCCGGTGCCGTGAGAAGGATCGGCCAGCACAGGCAGATGCGAAAGCTCGCGCGCCAGCGCGACGGCAGCAAGGTCGAGCGTGTTTCGCGTTTCCGTCTCGAAGGTCTTGATCCCGCGTTCGCAGAGGACCACATTCTGATTGCCGCCTGCCAGCAGATACTCCGCCGCCAGCAGCCATTCTTTCACCGTCGCCGAAGGACCACGCTTCAGCAGCACCGGTTTGCTGCACTTGGCAAGCTGGCGCAGCAAATCGTAGTTCTGCATGTTGCGCGCGCCCACCTGGAGCACGTCGGCGTATTCGCAGATCACCTCAATGTCGTTGGTGCTCATCACCTCGGTCACAACCGGCAGACCGGTTTCTTCGCGGGCCTCGCGCAGCAATTTGAGCGCTTCCAGGCCGAGACCCTGGAAGTCATAGGGTGAGGTGCGCGGCTTGTAGGCGCCGCCACGAAGCATTGAAGCTCCGGCGGCCTTCACCCCGCGTGCGGTAGCCAGAAGCTGTTCGTGCGATTCCACCGAGCATGGCCCGGCGATGACCACCGCTTCCGGCCCGCCAATACAGACATCGCGCACATAAACGCGCGTGCGCTCGCCTCGCACTTGTCGGCTGACAAGCTTGAACGGATGCGCAATCGGAACCACTGAGTCCACGCCCGCGGCGGCCTGCAGCGCTTCCAGCGCCGCGCGGTTTCCGCCTGAGCCAACTGCGGCGACAATCGCGCGCTCGGTCCCGCGCGTGAGGTGAGGCGTAAAGCCGCACTCCTTCACGCGATCGATGATGTGTTGAAGCTGCTCGTCGGTGTAACCGGGCGACATATTGATGACCATGGGATAACTCCTTGAAAAACAGCAATTGGCAAATAGCAAATAGTAACTAGTTCTTAGTACTTGGTACTTAGCTTGTGTTTGATCGGGCTAGCGCCTGAAAGCTCATTCTTGTAATTACTCGGGAGCCGGCGAGCCAGCGCCCTCCACTGCGATGGAGCGCCCTCTCTGCGCGACCTTTACTTCTTTTGCTGCCGTCAGTTCCTCCATCCGTTCGGTGCCCAAACGGCGCGTCTCGCGAATGATGCTGCCGAAGATTGCGAGAACACTTTGGCTATCAAGCGGCTCTTGGTTGCGTGCGGCGATCTTGCTCAATACCTGAGTTTCTCGTTGCGGATCATAAGCCGGAAGTCCGGAAGCTACTTTGATAGCCGCGATCTCACATGCTATGCGAGCACGTTGATTGAGAAGTTGCAGCAGTTCGGCATCGAGCGAATCTATTTCGCCGCGCCACTGCTCCAGTGTTTTTCGACCATTGTTCATCTTTCACTTGCCTTTCCTTCAGTTTGTGCTCTTCGCGCCATTCACGGCGCGTCTTGCGTTTTTCAGTACGCCGTAAAAGCGAAAGCCGCAACCCCATCGGGATCGCGGCTTGCGGAACTCTTATGATGTCTAACTTATTTTTGCATTGTCAGCACACCATCCGCTTCGCCGCTACCCGTAAAGAAGTAGCGGTAAGTAAAAGCGAAGCTAAATCGGCTGGCGTGCATGCTGAGCGGATAGTAGTTCAAAATTCCAGGCCAGGTCAAGCAAGTTAGGGAAATTAATCTTCTGAGAGAAGACCCGCTTGGTTCATTTCACTCTTGTAAGCACGAGCGCCCCTGCTCCCACAGCCCACACTTTGTGATGGCCAACGGCAACGGTGTTTACGTTTTCTGTAGATTCCTGCTTCCAATGCGCAGCGCCTGATCGTGTTTTTGTTCCGTTTGGCCCGAAGGTGATTGCGCTGCTCCACAGTCCTCTAATTCCGGCGGCAATGATCCGACCATCATCGAGAGCGACGGACGAGAAATACACGCCTGCCGGGTCAGTGGCCGGTCCAGAATGCCAGCTCCGTCCGCCATCGCTGGTGATGAGGACGTTGGGCAGATCCGACCCGTCGGGATGCTGGTAATCCCCACCGACGGCGACACCGTTTTCGGCATCGGCAAATGCCAACGAAAAGATGCCGGATGATGTGTTTGCAGGATGCATTGGCGTCTTGCTGACCGACCAGGTTCGTCCCCGATCAGTGGAACGAAACACGCGCGCAACGCCAGCGCCGCCGGAAGCAAACCATACATCGCTCTTGCCATGAACCGTGAGGCATGAGTTGCTGGCGGCAAACGCACCTTCGCCGGGCCGAGCAGGAGGAAGCATAGAGGAAGGAATCTCTTTCCACGAGGAACCTCCGTCAGCAGTAGCAAACAGGGCGAAGTGTCCGGCAACGGGATCGCTCAGCACAATGCCGTGCTTGCTATCCCAGAAAGAGATGGCGTCAAAGAAAATCCCAGGTGTCTTCTGTTCATAAACCTCGCTCCAACTCTTTCCCCCATCAACGGTGCGAAAGATACGGGCCTGGCTTCTTTCCGCCGGGCCGGAACTGATGATGACGGCGGTGTTCGCGTCAAAAGCATGGATACCGCGAAAGTCCAGATTCGCCGCGCCAGAAACGCTCATCAAGGACCAGGTCTTTCCGCCATCGATGGTGCGGACCACGGTACCTCCCGTCCCGCTCGCCCATATCACTTGGTCGCTGGTCACACTCAATCCACGCAACCCCGCCGTTGTTGGCACACTCATGCGAGTCCACTGGGCATGAGCAGTAGTGGCGAGAAGCAGGAAGACGAGAGCAAATTTCATGCAATCGAAGATTGTATATTCCGATCCGCGCTCATCAGCGTTCATCCGCGGTAGGGTTTTCTCCGTTCGGAGCAGCATCTTCGCATTCGTGAAACCGGGCAAAGATGAAGGCCCTCAACTCCGTGAGGCGTTGAGGGCCGTATGTTGATGCTGGATCTATAAGCCGAATTCTGTACGGCGTTGCCGCCGTTGACGGTCATTCCTCTAGGCCGGCCATTACTGGCAGGCTCAAGCGACCTACCCGGAAGTTTGACGCACCGAGCCGGCGCGCACAGACAGCTTGCGCCGCCTGATTCCTTCCCTATTTGGTCTTGCTCCGCGTGGGGTTTACCATGCCCCGGACATTACTGCCTGGGCGGTGCGCTCTTACCGCACCTTTTCACCCTTACCCAGCTCTTGCGAGCGAGGCGGTATGTTTTCTGTGGCACTTTCCGTCGAGCCGGCTTGAACCGGCCCTCCCGGACGTTATCCGGCACGCTGCTCTGCGGAGTTCGGACTTTCCTCTCTCCATCCCGCGCAGCCCGCGCCAGGCGCGTCGTTCACAGGTGGACAGCGACCATCCGGTCCAGCATCAGCTACCCATATTATAGATGTCTCGCGGCAGTTTCGGATGCGTTTCACTTGTTGTTAGCAGCCGGGTGACCCGTCCGACCCAATCCGCGATTCCCGTTGTAATTCGAGCAAGACTATTTCCGCCCGGGTGCCCACGCGGAACGGCGGTCCCCAGGTTCCGGCTCCATAGGACGTATAAATCTGCATGTTCCCCAGCCGATTCAGCCCGTAAATGAACTTTCCCCAGACGCGCGTTGCGATCAGGGTATAAGGAAAGAATTGGCCGCCGTGGGTGTGACCGGAAAGCTGAAGGCTCACGCCTTCCGCCTCAGCTATCGGTAACTGCAACGGAGCGTGCAGAAGAAGGACGGTGGATCGGCTGCGATCCAAAGCAAGCCGCCGCAGGATTTGCTGATAGCGCTGCGGATCTCGAGCATCGCGATAGTGAATTCCGGCTACCTGAAGCCCATCAACCTCCACCTTCTCATTGTTCAAGACGCGGATGCACGTGTGCTGCAAAGCGAGCAGGTACTCCGCGTGGCTATAAAACTCTTCATGATTGCCCGCAATGTAAAACACTCCCAAAGGTGCAGAGTAGTGCTTCCATGGGCGGGCCAGGCGCTCGAAATCGCCTGCGGTCCCGTCGTAAAGATCGCCGGCAATGAAGACAATATCGGGCGCGAGCCGAGCCAATCGTCCCACAACTCGCCGGATGAAGCGATAGTTGCGAACATGCCCGAGATGAAGATCGCTGATGAGCGCCGCCCGACGTCCCTGCCACTGCCGCGGCAGATCGCGGAGCTCCACCGTAAGCCGTTTCACGCGCAGAAGGTTGGCGTTCATCAGCCCATAGATGCTGACGAGAATGGCCGCTGAGAACAGCACGTCGGCAATCAATCCGGGAACCCAGCCCAGATGCAGCAGCAACGAAAAGCCGTAAGCAATCCAGCACAGCACCGCAGCCCACATGGAATAGCTGGCCACGCCCAGCCACACGGCCGAGACCACATACCAAAGCCGAACGGCAGGATGAAAGGAGTACCATCCTCGAAACGAAGCTGAAACAAAGCTGACTGAAAGCAGCCCCAGCACAATCTTGGTTGCGAGCGATGAAGCCGCTCCTCCCCAGAAGAAGCTCCAGGTGAAGTAAAGAAGGAGATGCCCGAGAAAGATGATGCCCTGAACGATGCTGACAAAAACAGCAAGCCGGGTGCTGCGCAATGGGGACGGGTCCTCTCCTCAGATTGATGTTACAAGATCAATTGAAACAGACTCACTCGATGAGCATGCAGTCGCCGTAGGAGAAGAATCGATAGCGTTCCTTGACCGCGTGTTCATAGGCGTGCAGCACGTTTTCTCTTCCGGCGAAAGCGGAAACCAGCATCAGCAGCGTGGATTTGGGAAGATGGAAATTCGTGAGCAGCGCGCCAATCACCCGGAACCGGAATCCGGGATAAATGAAAAGATCCGCTTCCCCAGCGCCAGAGCTGATTTTTCCTGAAGCGCCGCTCGCCATCGCTGCATACTCAAGCGTTCTCACGCTGGTTGTTCCTACCGCGACGATTCGCCTTCGTTCCTGGAGTGCGGAGTTGATCTGCTGTGCGGCAGCCTCTGAGATATGGAAGGTTTCCCGGTGCATCTTGTGCGCTTCCACCTGCTCCGCGTGGATCGGCTGAAAGGTTCCGAGGCCGACGTGGAGCGTGATCTCCGCGATCTCAATTCCGCGAGCGCAAATTTCTTTCAGGATTTCCGGCGTGAAGTGTAGCCCTGCAGTAGGCGCGGCGACGCTGCCTCGCTCCTCCGGCCGTGCATAAACGGTCTGATAGCGCTCGCGGTCTCCAGGGCGATCCAGGCGCGAGATGTACGGAGGGAGCGGTACATGTCCAAGCTTCTCCACGATCGCGAAGAAGTCCGAGACGGGCGAAAAGCGGAGGGTGCGCTCACCAAACTCGGCGCGATTGATGATCTCTGCCTCAAGCTCGTTTTGTTCGCCAAAGGTAATTCGTTCACCAATCCCGAGCTTCCTTCCGGGTCGCACCAGCGCCTGCCACTCCCAAGGCCCTAGCTGCCGGGTAAGCAAGACCTCCACACGGCCGCGAAGAAAATCCTTTGCTGCGGGATTGCGCGGGCTTACAGGCTGGGCGTGCAGGCCGCTGCGATGGCCAAACAGCCGCGCCGGAAAGACGCGGCTGTTGTTGATTACCAGAAGATCGCCAGATCGCAGCAGCGAAGGAAACTGCTTAAAATGGAGGTCCTCGAAATCGCCTGTGCTGCGCGCCAGACGCAACATCCGCGAGGCCGTCCGGTCCGGCAAAGGCTCCTGCGCGATCAGCGATTCGTCCAGCGGGAAGTCGAACTCGAAAACCTGCACCCGCCTAGATTACATGGCCGCCTGTTCCTAGATTGCGGTGCGCGGGCGGTTCGCCGCGCCTCTTCGGCCTGAGATCACGTCCAAATCCGTGCGCGGTACGACGTGCAGGTCGCACTGCTTCACTCCGCGAGTCTTTTCCACCCGGTGGCGAATCTTGTCAATTTCCTGAGGCAGCACCGGTCCGCTCACCCGCACGTAACCGTCATAGGCGTCGATATCAACCAAGCCGATATGAGAAACCACATGTCCTAACTGCGAGCGCACGCGGCGCACCAGTTGATCGTCAGAGACTCCGCGCCGGTCGCGGATTTTGGCCCGCACTTCTGCCACGGATCCCAGGGCGCGATGCAGAAAGTTGCGGCTTTCCCGGTTCAGGCCGCGGCCGAGGCGGTGCCCGGCGCGAATGATCTTGTCACGCGCATAAGCCCGGCGTGCTGCGCCGCGATGCTCGTCGAAGACGTACATGACTGTGGCCCCAATGGCCATGCCGCTCAGCAGGGTAACGGAATGCTCAATTCTCTCCCGGATCGCCATCAATTTCCTCCGTATTGTGAAGTATGTGTTTTTGGATTGACTGAAGGGCGGAGAAGAGGCCTGAAATCGAGAGTTGAATGGAACCAGCAATGAGAAAAAGCTAAAGGCGGCTCGCAAGCCGCCTCGGGGGAATCTTACGTGGTTTACAGCAATTGCACGTTCTCTGCCTGCCAGCCTTTGGGGCCCTTGACGACGTTGAACTGAACCGGCTGTCCTTCCTTCAGGCTGCGGAAGCCGTTGGCCTGAATCGCGGAGAAATGAACAAAAACGTCTTCGCCGTTCTCGCGGGAGATAAAACCGTAGCCCTTCGCGTCATTGAACCACTTAACTGTTCCTTGTTCCATTGTGTTACACGCATTCCTTGTATCTTAGATTTGCGCTTTTCAAGGGTTAGTGCAGGCAGGTGCCAGTAGCAGTAACTGCTGTACAACGCTTCGAAACAACGCAGGCACATTATAACCGCCGAATCCAGAGTTGTCTCTCAGGAAATGAAGGCGAGCGCTCTGCTGGTAACGGCCCCGTATGATACCTTACCAAGGCACGCAAATGATTGTAGGCACAGGAGTTGACATTACTGAAGTGGCCCGGATTGCGGCTGCAGTGGAGCGTTTCGGCAGCCGTTTTCTGGAGCGAGTGTTTACGCCAGAAGAAGTCCGCTACTGTAGTGGGAAGCCGAATTCCGCGGAGCGGCTGGCGGCCCGCTTTGCCGCCAAAGAGGCGGGAATGAAGGCCATCGGCACTGGCTTACGTCACGGGATAAGCTGGCAAGACCTGGAAGTGGTGCGCGAGCCGGGTGGCCGGCCTGTGCTGCGCTATTCAGGCAAGGCGGCTGAGTTTGCCCGACGACTGGGCTGCAACCGCGTTCAGCTTTCGCTCACTCATACCGCCGAACAGGCGCTGGCGTTTGTCATACTGGAATCCTGAGGACTCAAGAATGTCTCACGGCACCGTCGCCCCGGAAGTGCAGCCCGTTTCCGCCCAACTTGCTCCACGGACGGTCATTCTTGCCGTGGGCCTCGTGAGCTTTGCCAGCCTGCTGCTGGAACTGGCTATGACGCGCCTGTTCAGTGTAGTGCTGTTTTATCACTTCGCCTTCTTTGCCATCTCGGTAGCGCTACTGGGATTGGGCTCCGGCGGAGTGTTTGCGCACGTCCGCCGCGAGTGGCTCCTCGAGTTTCAGTTGGGCGAGCTTGGCGCCTGGCTCTGTCTGATTAACTCCTTCGCGATCGCCGGCGCGCTCGAAGTCGTGCTGCATACTCCCGTTTCGCTCCAAGTGACCGGAGGCAATTTCGGCCGTCTGACAGTGATCTATCTGGCCACGGCCGTTCCTTTCTTTTTTACCGGACTGCTCTTTTCCGTGCTGTTTGCCCGTTCCGGCGCGGCGATCTCTGTTTTGTATGGCGCCGATCTCTCCGGCGGCGCTGCAGCCTGCCTCGCTGTGGTTCCACTGTTGAACTCGATTGGCGCTCCCAACGCTCTGCTCTTTGCCTCGCTGGCCATGGCGTTGGCGGCTGCGCTCTGGGCCAGCGAGACGAAGATACGGAATCTGGGAATCGCCGTCGCGTGCGGATTCGCTTTGCTGATCGCGGCAAACCACTCGGGCAAGCTGGCCGACGTGATCTATGCCAAAGGTCTTTTGCGCGATCCCAAATGGGTGGAATTCGCCAAATGGAATGCGATCTCGCGGATTGAGGTGAACAACCAGAACGGCGCGCGGTACGTGGTGATTGACGCTGACGCCACCACGGCCATCATGAATGCTGATCCGGACAAATGGGGCGAAGACCGGCCTGGTTCGCCCACTCCCACCCA
>DATEGH010000066.1:0-9255 GCA_035280185.1 Terriglobales bacterium | reverse complement strand
ATCAAGCCGTTCGAGGCTACTGACCTGCTCGCCATCGTGAAGAAGTTTGAAGATCGCATCGGGGAAATATCGGCCGCGGCTTCACCGACCCCGGCGGTCACTGCTATGCCGGAAGTTGCAATGGCTCCCGAGCCGGCTTTTGAAGCGCCGGAAGTTCACGTGCCTCCGAAGACGCACTTCACGCTTGATGTGCCGGACCACATGGCAACCGCGTCCGCATTCAGCGATCTGCTCGGTTCGGAACCCGGGCACGTGCAGGAGAATTTCACAGCACCTGCGCCCGCTCCCGTCGCTGAAGTGAAAGCGCCCGTCGAGGTCGCAAAGGCCGCAGCCGCCGCGCCCGATTACGATATTCCGATTTCCTGGAAACCGGAACCCGAGATTCACGCGAACGTTGCCGTAGAAGCACCACTGGCGGAGGTTCGTCCCGCGCAAATTCCTATCTATCGCGAGCCTGATCCCCCTCAGGTTGAGACGTTCTCGGCCACATCTGGCTCCATCGGTGACGTAGAAATCCCGCAGGAGCCCGCGCTTCAACACAGCGATGCCGAAGCAACACGCAACACAGTTGCGGAAATGCGGGAGCCGGATTTAGTCCCCACCTTCCAGGAAGGGCCAGTTGTGATCGAAGAGCCGCCTCCTACGGTTGAGCTTACTCCGGTGAAGCCGGAGGAGGTGAAGACGCCGGAACTGATCCCGGAACCCGTGGCTGTTGTTGCTCCCTCACCTGCGCCGGTTGATATGGATTTTGAAGCACGCGTAGCGGCCGCGATGGCAGCCTACACTCAGGCGCCCGAAGCGATCGCGCATGCGGTCCCGGCGCCCGAGCAGCCGGCCGTAGCTGAAAAACTTGTGAATCCCGCGCCTTCCGAGAGCGAAGCAGTGGTGGCAGCACCTGAGCCGCCGCCGTCTGTTTACCAAGCGCCATCGGAACATTTCGCTCCCGTGCAGGCCGCGGCGGCAGCACCGAAACCGGCGCAAGCTGAACCAGAAGTTCCTTCGTACGCAGCACCGGAACGTTCCAGCAATCACAACGCAGTTGCCGCAACGCTAGAGACCGCGATACCCGCTGCAGCGGCCGCAGCAGCCGCAGAAACCGGCGCTGAGCATCACACCATTGCCCAGGCTGTGCATCGCGTAATGGAACGGATCAAAGGCGATCTGGTGGAAGAGATTGTTCGCGAACTCAGAGCTAACAAGTAGCAAGGATTTAGAAGACACAAACGGGCGCAAATCGCGCCCGTTTTGCTTTTGGGCTTCCCGCGTTTCGATCACAATGCAGCGGTCACAACTTGACGCGGAACAAAGGAATCTAAATAGCGTGCAAAAGGCCGGCGTACCCTCGAGAACCGGCCTGAAAAGGAGATCCGATGCGGCGGTTGCTTTTGCTAATGTCACTTGCTGTAGTGGGGACGGCTTGCGTGGCGCAAGGCATACCTCAGGGTTCGTATCAGCAGACTTGTAACAATGTGTCAGTAAACGGCGACACTCTTACCGCGAATTGCCAGGACACAAATGGAAACTGGAGAAGCGCGGAATTGCCCGGTTTCCAGCGCTGTGACGGACAGATTATCAACGACAATGGAGTGTTGCGCTGTGCGATGAATGGGGCTGCGGCCAACGTTCAAGGAAGCGGTCCTGGCGGTTCATACCTGCGCTCTTGCCAGAACGTCCATGTGAGTGGAGACGATTTGAAAGCGTCTTGCCAGAGCCGCGACGGTGCGTTGCATGATGCCAAGCTTGACGACTACCGGAAATGCAGCGGCGACATTATCAATGACGATGGCAAACTGCGCTGCGTTGCCGGTGCTCCGGTTGGGGGCGTCTACGGCGGCGGGCCCACGTACGCCGGGGTGAACGGCCCCCCGGGAGATTACGTTCAAACCTGCCAGGACGTTCACGTTGGCGGTGATGATTTGCATGCCCGTTGCCAAACTCGCGCGGGCGAGTGGCACGATACAAAACTTGATGACTACAACAAGTGCAAAGGCAACATCGTGAACGACGACGGAAAACTGCGCTGTGTAGCAGGGGGATACAATCCGGCGGGCTACGGACCTTCGGGCTACGCCAATTCGCCGAATTCGTATCTTCAGTCCTGCAAAGATATCCGCACTCACGGTGACGATCTTGACGCCAAATGCCAGACGCGAAGTGGTGATTGGCGAAAGACGAGCCTTGATGACTATAAAAAGTGCAAGAGTGACATCATCAACGATGATGGTCACCTGCGCTGCCAGAAGTAATTACATCTCGATAATTTCAGCGCGCGGCGCGGAACATATTGCAGGCCGCGCGTTTGCCCACTCTCGCCGCCCGCCTGTAATATCGTGATTTAGTCTGACGACTTACATGTCTCACGAGCTTCCAAAAACCTATGATCCCGGTGCAATCGAGGAGCGCTGGGCGGAGTATTGGGTCAAGGAAAAACTCTTCTCCGTAAAGACGCCCGCGCAAAATGCGCAGCAACGTGTCTTTACACTGCTTCTCCCGCCGCCCAACGTCACTGGACGGCTGCACATGGGCCACATGTTGAACCAGACGGAAATGGACATCATCATCCGCTGGCATCGCATGCGAGGCGATCTTACGCTCTGGGTTCCCGGCACCGACCACGCCGGCATCGCTACGCAGATGATGGTAGAGCGCCAGCTTGCTAACGAAGGGACCAGCCGGCAGCAGCTCGGGCGTGAAGCATTCGTCAAGCGCGTATGGAAATGGCGTGAGCATTACGGCGGAGCAATTCTCGCGCAGATGAAACGGCTGGGCGCATCCGTGGACTGGGACCGCGAATACTTCACCATGGATGAAAACCTCTCGCGCGCGGTCACTGAAGTCTTCGTGCGCCTGCACGAGCATGGGCTCATCTATCGTGGGAAGTACATCGTGAACTGGTGTCCGCGCTGCATGACTGCAATTTCTGATCTTGAGGTCGTGCACGAAGACTATTCGGGAAAGATGTATCAAATCCGATATCCGGTTTCGGGCGAACCGGGCCAGTTCGTCACCATTGCCACCACGAGGCCGGAAACCATGCTGGGCGATACCGCCGTCGCGGTCAATCCGAAAGACGAGCGTTACACGAGCTTGCACGGAAAGAAGCTGATCCTGCCGCTGCTGGATCGCCAGATTCCAATCATCACCGACGATTTCGCCGATCCCGAATTCGGCAGCGGCGCGGTGAAGGTGACGCCGGCGCACGATCCTAACGATTTTCAGGCAGGTCTGCGTCACAATCTGCCGCAGATTAATGTGATGGACGAGCAGGCGCGCATCAACGAGAATGGCGGACCTTATGACGGTCTGGATCGCTATGAGGCGCGCGAGCGCATCCTGCACGATCTGGAACAGCTCGGCCTCCTGGCGGGTATCAAGGACCACACGTACGCCATCGGAAAATGCGACCGCTGCAAGACCATTGTCGAACCGCGGCTTTCGACGCAGTGGTTCGTCAAAATCAAGCCGTTGGCCGAGCGCGCGATTGCAGCCGTTGAAAAGGGCGAGATCGTCTTCACTCCGGCAAATTACGCCAAGACGTACTTCGAGTGGATGCGCAACATCTACGACTGGTGCATCTCCCGCCAACTGTGGTGGGGACACCGCATCCCCGCCTGGCACTGCACAGCCTGCCACGAAATCATCGTTGCGCGCGTCGCGCCCGAGAAGTGCAAATGCGGAAGCACGAAGCTGGAGCAGGATCCCGATGTGCTCGATACCTGGTTTTCGTCGGGATTGTTGCCGTTTACTGTGTTCGGCTGGCCGGAGAAGACGCGCGATCTTGAAGTCTTCTACCCCACGTCGCTCCTGATTACCGGCTTCGATATCCTGTTCTTCTGGGTGGCGCGCATGATCATGCTGGGCTGCCATTTCATGGCGGACCATCCGCAGGGCAGCGTTCCGTTCAAGGAGGTCTACATTCATGCGCTGGTGCGTGACGCCGAACGGCAGAAGATGTCGAAGACCAAAGGCAACGTGATCGATCCGATTGAGGTCACAGAAAAGTACGGTACGGACGCAGTTCGCTTTACGCTAGCCTCCATGGCTTCGCCGGGTACTGACGTTGCGTTCAACGAAGCCAGAACCGATGGCTATCGCGCCTTTGCCAATAAGATATGGAACGCGGCGCGCTTCATGTTCATGCACCGCGATCGGATCGGCGGGGCGGAGCTTACGGGCGGGGCGTCAGAAGTGCAGCTAAATCGGTTAGAGAATCGCTGGATTTACTCCCGCTTTCATCGCGTAACCGGGGAAGTGAACGGCAGTCTGCGATCGTATCGCTTCGACGAAGCGGCCAACACGATTTACAAGTTCTTCTGGGGCGAGTTCTGCGATTGGTACCTGGAGATCATCAAGCCTACGCTCGCCGGCAACGAAGCTGAAGCTCGGGAGGGCGTGGCCTTATTGGGAAATCTGTTCGAAGGAGCACTGCGCCTGCTGGCGCCTTTTATGCCCTTCATCACGGAAGAAATCTGGCATGCCATGCACGAAGGCCACGCGCCGCACAAGTCTATTGCCCTGGCGAGGTATCCTGAAATGGATCAGCGCTGGCTGAACGACCGGGCTGAAGAAGAGATGGCGCTGCTTCAGGATTTGATCGTCAGCGTGCGTAATATGCGCGCCGAAATGAAGGTCGAGCCGCGAATGAAGACGCCGCTTCGCGTTCATGTTAGCCCGCAGGTGCAGAATCTCATCGAGGAAAACCGAGGAATGATCGAGCGACTGGCGAACGTGGAAGGCATTGAGTTTGTTCGGGAATCCCTAGTCAATGCTCCCGGCGCGCGCAGCACGCCCAAGTTTGAAGTTGCGCTTGTCTATGAGCGCAAAGTGGATGCAGCGGCTGAGAAGGAGCGCTTGACCAAAGAACTGACCAAACTGGAAGCGCAGCTCGCCAACGCAAGAAAGCAGCTTGGCAACCAGCAGTTCTTGTCCAAAGCGCCTGGAGCCGTGGTGGATGGCTTGAAAAAACAGGCAGCGGAAACCCAGGTCCTTATAGATAAAGGAAGGCAGGCGTTGGCAAGTCTGGGATAGAAACATGGATTGGCATAGCCGAAGAATCAGCTCCATTCTGGAAAATGCCTTGCTGGAAGATAAAGCCACCAGCGACGCTACTTCCCGCGCCTGCATTGACGCGCAACAGCGCGCAACCGCAACCATTCTGGCCAAACAGGAATGTGTGCTTGCCGGCGTGGGCGCGGTGGCACGCATTCTGGAAATCTATGAGCAGTTGGACCGCGAAGCCATCGGCCATCCTGAGGTCATCAGCCACGGTGAGATCTTCGACGGAGTAAGGCTGCACAAGGGACAAGCCATCGCTGTTGTCCGGCACAATGCTCGCGTGCTGCTCTGCTGCGAACGCGTGATTCTCAACGTCCTGCAGCGCCTCAGCGGCATCGCCACTTACACCCGCCAGTTTGTGGATGCGATTCACGGCACCAATGCACGCATCCTTGACACGCGCAAGACAGTCCCTGGTCTGCGTGTGCTGGATAAGTACGCGGTGCGTTGCGGCGGTGGGCACAACCATCGCCTGGACCTTTCAGATGGCATGCTCTTGAAGAACAACCACGTTGCGCTTGCCGGCAGCCTGTCTGCCGCCTTGCAGAAGGCGCTGCGCAATCGGCGCAGCGAGATGCCTGTGGAAGTGGAAGTACGGAACATGCAGGAGTTGGAAGAGGCGCTGAGCAACGGCGCCGAACGCATCATGCTGGATAACATGACGGTGGAGCAGGTGAAGAACGCTGTCGCCAGAATAAGGACGCACTCGCATCCTGTGCCAATCGAGGTTTCGGGCGGCATTCGTCTGGACAACGTGCGGGCATACGCCGAGACTGGAGTGGATTATATCTCTGTCGGCGCGCTCACTCACTCCCCTCCGGCGGTGGACCTGAGCATGAGAATTGTACCGGCGTAAAGTCCCGGAAATGCGCCACAATTCGCCGAATTCCCGGATGAGAATTATCAAACTTCCTGTATGATTTCTGCACTCTTCAGTGCTCGCAGGGAATAGAAAGAAACTTAGCAACGTGGCAGTACCTGATGTGATCTTGCCGGAAAAGCTCGCGCCGCTGGTGCGCAACACTATTTTTTCCGGCAACATTTACCATTTCAACGAAGTTGACTCCACCAACTCGCTGGCCATGCACGCCGCGGCGCAAACGGACTATGATCCGGACCGCGCGCCCGAAGGCGTAGTGTTCCTGGCCGAAGAGCAGACAGCCGGCCGCGGACGCGGGCCGCACACGTGGGAATCCGAACGCGGCGCCGGCATTTACTGTTCATTTCTGATCCGCCCGCCCATGTCTCCGAGCGAAGCGCTGTGGCTCTCGCTAGCATCCGGCGTCGGCGTTCAGGATGCGGTAAGAGAAGTTACCGCACTTCAGACTGATATTCGCTGGCCCAATGATCTGCTGGTGAATGAAAAGAAGTTTGCCGGCATTCTCACCGAAACCAGCTCCGATTCCACACGGGTGAAGCATGCCGTGATCGGCATCGGCATCAACGTCAACCAGACAAGCTTTTCCGGCGAGTTGGCCGGCGCCGCCACATCGCTGCGAATCGAATCTGGCCGCGAGTGGAACCGGCTTGATCTGGCGGCGGCGTTGATCCGCGCGGTGGATCGCGAATACCGCGCCTTGCTGCGGGCCATGAACGGTCCCATCCGCACGCCGGCCCTGCGCTTTGAGCCGATTATGCGCCGCATCGAAGCCCGCTCCTCGTACGCTCATGGCAAGCTGGTCCATGTGGATGAAGACGGTGGTTACAACGGCATCACCGACGGTCTGGACCCACGCGGCTTCTTGCGTGTTCGTACCGATAAGGGCTTGCGCATGGTGATTTCCGGAAGCGTGCGGCCGCTCGCCAGGAGCAACAATGTTACTGGTCCTTGACGTCGGGAACACGAACACCGTTTTGGGAGTTTACGAGCTGGACCGGGCCGGTTTCGTGAAACCGCAGGGCGCCGGTTCACACCTGCTGGCGCATTGGCGGGTTGCGACCGTGCGCACCAGGACGGTAGACGAGTATGGCGTGCTCTTCCGCAACCTCTTTGCCATTGGCGAAGTCGAAGCAGAAGAAGTGCGTGGCATCATTATTTCTTCGGTGGTGCCGCCTCTCGATTCCACGCTGAGGGAAGTCTGCGAGCGATATTTCCACCTGAAGCCGCTGTTCGTTGAGCCCGGCATCAAGACAGGGATGCCAATTCACTACGACAATCCCCAAGAGGTAGGCGCGGATCGCATCGTCAACGGCGTGGCGGCCTTTGAGAAATATGGCGGACCTTGTATTGTCGTGGATTTTGGAACTGCGACAACCTTCGATGCAGTCTCGCGCAAAGGCGAATATATGGGCGGCGTCATTGCGCCCGGGATCGGCATCTCCGCGCAGGCGTTGTTTGAGCATACCGCGCGGCTGCCTCTGGTGGACATACGACGGCCGGGGAAGCTGATCGGCACCCACACTGTGGCCAGCATTCAATCAGGATTGTTCTTCGGCTATCTTGGACTAGTGGATGGAATCCTGGAACGAATGATCGAAGAGATGGGAAAAGACACCAAGGTGCTGGCGACCGGCGGATTGGCGCAGCTCATCGGCGATGGTTCAAGATTCATCAAGCACGTGGACGATTTGTTGACGCTGGAGGGCTTGCGCATTATTTGGGAGCGCAATGCATCGGCGCACCAGACGAAAAGCCAAAATCTTTGAAACACAGAGGAACGGAGGAAGCGGAGGAGAGGAGAGTCGGGTATTGTGATCAGCAGCACCCAGGTGCTGCCCTGTTACTCTTTGGCTCGTGATGAGATTCTAAATAGAGCTCGCGTGGACTCAACCAGCTTCGCCGTGATGGAAAACTATTTCAACTACTTCACAGAAATTGAAGAGCATTTCTGCCGCCGGCGAGGCACAGTGCTGCAACTCTCACCCTTGGATTGGGCGCTGATTGAGACGTGGAAGGATTCGGGCATTCCGCTGGAAGCTGCTCTTCGCGGAATCGACAGCACATTCGATCACTACGAACGCAAGCCGAGCAAGACGAAGAAGATCAACGGTTTGGCATGGTGTGCGCAGGAAGTGCTTACCGCAGCCGAAGGGATGAAAAAAGCTGCGGTTGGTTCCGCGCGAGAGCAGACACAAGCTTCCGGGCAGAGCGCAGCGGAAATTGCTGAATTTTTCAAGCGCAATGCGCAAACGCTTCGGCAGGCAACATTCATTCCGCCAGTGCAGCAGGTGGCGCGCGAGTGCGCAACCAGCATGGAAGCCGCGGCGTCAGCCTTGCACGATGTGGCTGCTGCGCCGATACTCGAAGAGCTGGAACGACGAATGACAGTGCTAGAAGAGAAACTTGTAGCAGCGCTGCTGTTGAGCACTGCTGAGGAAGACTTGGTGCGGTTCCGGGCTGAAGCGGACCGCGCGATCGCGCCCTATCGCAGCAAGATGCCGGCCGCACAGATCGCACAACTCCAGAAACAATATATTCACAAGCGTCTTTTCGAACGGGCTACAATTCCCAGACTCAGTCTCTTTTACATGTGAACCTGATCATCGAAAAAATGGTATACGGCGGCGACGGACTGGCGCGCCTTCCTGACGGCAAAGCGGCCTTTCTTCCCTTTGTACTTCCCGGCGAGGAAGTCAGCGCGGCCATTTCCAAAGAGAAGAGCAGCTTTGCCCGAGCACAGGCGGAGCAGGTGCTCAAGCCTTCACCGCAGCGAGTGGCCGCACCCTGCCCCTATTTCGGCACTTGCGGCGGCTGCCATTACCAGCACACCAACTATAAAACGCAGCTCGAGTTCAAGAGCGGCATCCTGCATGAAACGCTGCTGCGCAACGGCAAGCTGGACTGGAAGGGCAAGATTATTCCTCATTCGGGTGAGCCGTGGAGCTATCGCAACCGCACGCGGATGAAGGTGCGCGGTGGCGCGGAGTTCGCCCTCGGCTATTACCGTTTCGGCTCGCATGAGCTTCTGCCGGTGAAGGAATGTCCCATCAGCTCCCCGGCCATCAATCGCGTGCTCAGCAAGCTTTGGCAGATTGGCGAAGCCGGAGGCGTCCCGAAAGGGCTCACGGAGATTGAGTTTTTTGCCGACCATGCCGATGCACGCCTGCTGCTCGAGATTTCTCATGTTTCCGGCACACAGGGAGTTGAAGATTTTGCCGGAGAGCTACGTAACAAAATTTCCGATATTCAGGGCATCGCGATCTTCTCCGAGGCGCCCGCCGGCTCGCCAGCGCAGCCGGAGTTGAAGGCTTCGATCGGAA
>DATEGH010000065.1:0-4612 GCA_035280185.1 Terriglobales bacterium | reverse complement strand
CCTGGAAATCGGCTTCGCGCGCAGCGCTTTGCCCGTACCAGACAATCTCAAAACGCCGCGTGAGCGCTGAGAGAACCGGATATCTGGGATTCCGCGAACTCAGTAAGCGCAGATATTCCCGTGGAGTCCGCGAGCGGCTTGGCTTCCATGCTCCACTGCTTTCCAGAAACGAAATGCCTGCCCAGTAGGCAAGGTGAATGGCATTGCGCCAGTCCTGTTTGGCCGCGGACTCGCGCGCCTCTTTGAGCCACGTGCTCCAATCTCGCGCTGAAGGAGAAAAAGGAATGATCTCGCGAGTTGCAAGCGGCTCTTCAGGACGCATCAAGCGGCGAACGGTCCAGATCACCAAAACCAGGATGACCCCGCCGATCAATCCCCAGATGGCTTTCTGTATCCACTCAAAGCTGCCGCGCGGAGCATGCATGCGCGAAAGCAGCCGAATCAGCCAGCGATAGACTCTGGCCCGAATAATTTCCATCAAGCTCGGCTCACGGATGTTGCGGAACTCTTTGCGAGCGAGAATCTCGTTCAGCTTGCTGGCGGCATCAGCAGTATCAGGGCCGGTCTGCTCGAACGCAGCGGCCTGGTCCTGAAGCTGCTGCACATAACTCGTGATCTGCAGGAGAAGCGCGCTCTGTTTCTCTCCGCTGGCCTTTGACAACGCGGTAAGGTCGTCTTTTATGTGCTGATTCTGGACGGCGATTTCGCCCGAACTCGTTTCAACCGTGACATTAGCGGGGATGCCGGCTTCCACCGCTCCAGCCTGCTCCGGATGTTGAGCCAGAGACTGGATCTTCTCAGACATTTCCGCGAGCTGCCGGCGATATTCGACAACCGTGACGCTTTGCGATTCCGCAAGCGCCGCGAAACAGAGCAAGCACGCCGTCAGCAGCAGAAATGCTTTGCGTTTCATCCGGCGGTGGGAAACGTCCCGCCGGCAGCTTGCGTCTGAGCTTGCGGTGCAGGCTTCGGTATGCCAATCGCTTCCATCATCAGTTGCAGGTCAAAAGCTTCCTTGCGTACTCGCTCATCGTAATAGATCAGCGCGATAGCGATGGTCGCAATGGGACCGGCCAAAGTGCTGGCAAGAAAGCTGCCTGCTAATTGCCAGATTTGCATTGTCAGTGAAACGGCCTGATGCTTTGCGCCTGCCTCAGCAGCAGCAACGAATGTCGGAATGTTCAATGCCACGCTGAGCGCTCCCCCGATGACCCCAGCCAGAAGGCTCACGAGAAATATGCGTCCGATGGATCCCTTGGCCAGGACGCGGCTTCTTTTCAAGCTATCGATCACGCCGAGCTTTTCCAGCATACAAGCTGGCGTTGCCAGCGCGAAACTCAAACTCAAGCGAACCGCATAGATGAAGCAAACTACGAGAACAACCACACCCACAAGCGTCGCCACGATTTTGGCAGCAACGCCCAGGGTTACGACGGAAGCAACCGGCAGGGCTACAGCCAGGATCCCAGCCGCCATCAACGCGCCCACGATTACAAATCCAAGCACGACGACACCAAGAATTTTCCAAACGAACGGCTTGATCTCCCCGTAGGAGTGGCTGATCGAAGTTGGCTTGCCCAGGTGCAATCTGGAGACCGCAAAAATGCTGGCGCCCAAAGCCAGGGCATAGCCAAGCAAATAGACTCCTCCGAAAAGAGCACCGCCCACCAGTGCACCTGCCACAGCAGGAGTTCCCGCCGAAGCCGCAGTGTGCTTCGCCGGACCGGACTTCGCAAGTAACAGAAGCATCTGCAACACCAGCAGCACCGCAGGAGGCAAAACTGCTATTCCCGCAAATACGACAAAGTTATTTCTGTAAAGACTGAAAGTCCTGTCCAGCACCTGTGAGGTGCTCATTGGACGTAGCGCCTGGTCCATCCTGGTTTTCCCCCTGAATTTCGAGGCATACTACCACAGAACATTCTTAGTTCTCATAGGAAAGAACCATTACGCAATCGTTCGCGACGCGCAGCCTCTCTGTTAGGATTACCAGCTTTATCCTCAAGAGGTGATCCATGAAGAATCTCTGGCTTGTTCTGTTCCTATGTTCTTCCCCTTTGCTTGCTTCCGCCCAGCAGGAACGCAATGTGAAGGTCCCGGTTATCATGCGGGCGGTGCGTTGTGGTGTGCTCATCCAGCCGGAAAACGGACAGGTGCAGCGCAATGTTCTTGTCGTGATTCAGGGCGAGCGTATCCAGGAAGTCCGGCCCAACGCGGCTCCGCCCGCAGGCGCGCAGGTGGCCGACCTTTCCGACCACACCTGCTTGCCCGGCCTGATTGATACGCACACCCATACTCTCTTGCAAGGCGACATTACGGCAGAAGATTACGACGTTCAGTTGCTGAAGGAATCCACCGCCTATCGCGCCATTCTCGGAACTCGCTCGGTGAAGCGCGCGCTCGAATACGGCTTCACCACCATCCGCGATCTTGAAACTGAAGGCGCAGGCTATGCCGATGCCGATCTCAAGAAGGCCATCAATAACGGCGTAATTCCCGGCCCCAGAATGAAGGTAGCAACGCGCGCCATGGACGTTACCGGCGCTTATCCGCTTCAGGGCTACTCCTGGGAAATCCAGGTGCCGCATGGCGTTCAATTGGTGGATGGTCCGGATGACGCCCGCAAAGCCGTTCGCGAGCAGATCAGCCACGGCGCGGACTGGATCAAGGTATACTCCGACCGCAGTTACTTCGTCCGTCCTGACGGTGTGCTCGATGACATTCCAACTTTCACCATGGACGAATTGCGTGCCATCGTGGATGAAGCGCATCGCGAGCGGCACAAAGTGGCGTCTCACGCCATGGCGTTAAACGGAGTCCACAACTCCGTCGAAGCTGGCGTGGATTCCATCGAGCACGGCAACTACATTGCGGATGCCGACCTCAAAACCATGGCCCAGAGAGGCATCTTCTACGTTCCCACATTTTTCGTTGGTGAGTACGTGGCCCAGGGCCGCGCCAACGCCGGCGCTCGCGTCTGGCTCGATATGATCAAAATCCATGCTGATACCTTTCATCGCGCACTCAAAGCCGGAGTGAAAATCGCCTTTGGCACGGATGTTGGCGGCTTTGACTGGTCCATTGATCCAGCGGTCGAGTTTCCGCTGATGGTGAAGTACGGGATGACGCCGGCTCAGGCCATCCGCGCCGCTACCATCAGCGCGGCCGAACTGCTCGAAATGCAAAACGATGTGGGAAGCATCGCGCCCGGCAAGTATGCCGATCTCGTGGCAGTCAAAGGCGACCCTCTGGCCGACGTTTCACTTCTCCAGAAGATCGATTTCGTGATGAAAGGCGGAGAGATTTACAAATCGCCCACTCGCTGAGCAGAAAAGGCGACCAACCCCGCTCCGCAACATGGAATCTGAATGATCAAATGCTGCTTTGGGTAATTCTTTTAATAGGATGGGCTGCCATTCTCATCCTTGCTGTTTCGGTGTTCCGACTGGCCGGCTACGCGGAAAAGAAAATGCGCGGCCGGGTCCGCCCGGTAAAGGTCCAGGAAGACCAACAGGCCGCGTGAGTGTGATTTCATCAGGCTGAAGTCTGGAATTCGCGCTAGCTGAGAAATGCACTCTGTCTGCTAAAACCTGAGTACAATTCCTCCGCCCACAAAGATGTTGTTCCTTGCCTTAATGGACAAAGTGTTCAGGTTGGGGATGCCGGTGTAAAAGTCTCTTGCTTCCACTCGGAATGCAATCGGTATCAGCGGAGCATGAAAATCCAGTCCAGCACCGCCTTCGGCAGCGCCTTTCGTGGTGCTCTTCGGATTCACGCCCGCTCCGGTTTGGTCGGTTGAGCCGGGGCCAAAATGGGCGATTCCATATCCCGCAGAAAACCACGGGCTCACCGGCGCGCTCGGCAACAGCTTGAGGCGCAGAGCCGGAGTAAAGAAGACCGAGTTATAGCTGCTGACCGCCGCCAGATTGTTGCTGGTCAGGTTCGTCGTCGGGGATGCTACCACGGGAAATTCCAGGTGCAGCGCCACGAACGGCACATGTGCCAGACGCGCCGCGTAGTTGCCTTCAAAAGCAAAGCTGGTGCTGAACGTGGTCTGGTTGCCGGCTGCGGCCGTACCTACGCTGGGCGTGACCTTTGCTCCGGCAAGAAATGCCAGTTCGTTCTTTTGTGCGGAAGCAGATAAGCAAAGCCCAAGCAGAAGAGCGCCGAGACAGATCAGTTTTTGCATTCGCAGGATTCTCCTTATGTCCATTAGAACCCGAAGTGCCGCCTTGCGACTCGCAAGTCGCCGAATCTGATGTTCATGTACTGCGGAGAGGATTATTTGGTGGCGATGATCCAGGAAGCCCCAACGCCAAAAAACGGCATGTTCTTTACCGCGACGAGTGTGCCGTCAAGGGCATTGATGTTGTAAGCGCTGATGTTTTCCGGGCCCTGATTTCCGATGTAAACAAACTGATTGCTGGAATCCACGGTCAGAAAGATCGGCTGCGCAGGTGTTGTCCCGCTGGGCGTGGAAGCGAATGGAGATCCCTTGACTTGAGTCAGCGCGCCGGAAGAGACCGTGTAGGCAGAAATATCGTTGGATCCTTCATTTGCCGTGTAGACGAACTTGTTCCCGGAATCTACTGCCACAGAAACCGGCTGAGTG
>DATEGH010000064.1:0-3728 GCA_035280185.1 Terriglobales bacterium | reverse complement strand
GCTTTGCCCATCTGCGCGAAGTCGCTGAGTTTGTGAAAGTGCTCGGGATCTATCCGGCGGCATGAACTGCAAAACCCGGGGGCGTCATTTCATTGCGATCCGCGGCTCGATGGAAGCGACAGCGTAGGCCAGCACCGCATCCATCGCGGCATTCTCCTGCAAACCCTTGAGATCAACTTTGTCGAAGGTATCCGCCGCGGTGTGGGTTGCGTCGTAGAGATTTCGGATGTCAACAATGGGATCAAGGCTGGCGATTCCGTAGTCACTGAAATCCGTGCCTTCACTCGATGCTCGCGTCAGTGCAGCACCCTGAGTCTGAAGGATAGCCGACAGCGGCCTTAGCATTTGGCGATATGGCTCCGCCGCGTCGGTCGCGTAGCCCAGCGGATGGCCCGTGCCGACGTCAATATCTATCACCGCCACATGGTTCCCGAGCTCAGCCTTGTGCCGCTCAAGATATTCGATATAGCCGCTGCCGCCATTCTCTTCGTTCATCCACGCCAAGAAGCGAATCGTCCGCAGCGGCTTCAAATGCATTGACGTGATCGCTTGCGCTGCCTGCAGCACCATGGCGACGCCTGCGCCGTCATCGAGTGCGCCCGTGCCCAAGTCCCATGAGTCGAGATGCGCCGAAATGATCACGACTTGCTCGGGGAAGCGGCTCCCTTTGAGATCTGCAATCACATTGGCGCTGGTGGCTTCGGGCAGCACCTGGGGCGTGAGCACCAGATGCATGGTTACCGCTCCGCCGCGGCCCAAGCGTTCAATAAGATCCGCATCCTCGGCGGAGATCGCGCCGGCAGGAATTTTGCGTTCTCCCGAATAGATCACCGAGCCCGTGTGCGCCAGCCGGAAATTAGCGCTGCCAATAGAGCGCAGCAGGGAAGCGCTGGCTCCAAGCTCCGCCGCTCTGTTAGCGCCTAGGACCCGCTGCCTCACAACCTGCAGATAAGCTTCGTGGGCGAAGCCTGCCTGCGCCAACTGAACGTCAAAGGCCTGATTGAAAAGAACGATCTTGCCTTTCAATGCGTCGGGAGCGAGGCCATCGAACTGTTCCAGTCCGTTCACCACAACCACTGGCGCCGTAAATCCTTCCGAGGGCGTCGGGACGGAACCGCCCAGAGCCGTGACCACAATCTTCTGCGTTAATCCTTCAGTCCCACCCGGAAACTTCACCAGCTCCGCGCGCTCTTCGCCTCGAACCCAATGTGGCACCGTGACCGGCTCCTTTCGCACTTCGAGCCCGAGCCGCTTGAATTCCGCGCTCACGTACTCCACCGCTGCCTGCGCCTGCGGCGAGCCCGGCAATCGCGGGCCGATTTCGTCGCTGAGATGTTCAAGAAAGTCATAACCGCTGCGGCTCGTAATTGCGGTTTGTTGTAACTCGCGCAGTTCCTCCATAAGACTCGGCGTAAATGGAGATTGCTGCTGGGCGGCGCAGGCAAAGGGTGTAACGGCGAAAAGAACAGAGAATAAGCGGCGTTTGTTCATTGCGAGGCAAGAAGTTTATACCAGCGCCTTGTCCCGAAAACGCACGCAGTGCCTCTGCTATCATGGCGCAATGACGAATCCCTACGCTCCCAATTTGGCGGGAAAAGATCCTGTCAAAGTAATTTCCGAGACCGCGAACCATCTTGAACGCCTATCCAAAACGATTGGCCCTAAGCGTATTGACCAGCCCCGCGCGCCCGGCAAGTGGAGCGCTCGCGAAATTCTTTGCCACCTTGCCGATTGTGAAACCGTTTTCGCTTTTCGCATTCGCCAAACGCTCGCTGAAGATCGCCACGTAATTCAGCCCTTCGATCAGGATAAGTGGGCGCAGAATTATTCAGGCTGTTCGCCCGCGGAAGCGCTTGCGCTCTTTTCATCTCTTCGCAGTTGGAATGTGAAGCTGGTGAAGAAGCTCCCGAAGGAGGCCCTTTCCAAGAAGGTCAGCCATCCCGAGCGCGGCGAGATGACGCTGCAGACGATCATTGAAACCATGGGCGGCCACGACCTGAATCACCTGAAGCAGCTTGAGGAGATTGCGTCCAAAAAAGCCGCGGCGAGCTAGATGTCGCGCCTGCGATAGTTGCCCACGCTCGCTCACTCCATTACAATTCCTCGACCTTGAGTGGCCGCCGGCGCCGTCTGCATCTTTTGACGCGGCGTCTTCATCAATATGTCGAGGGCCAATGGCCGAATCAGCAAAAAATCAAGTTAAGCCGGGGGCGGCGCAGCTTCCCGTGCTGCCGGTGCGCGATACGGTGCTGTTTCCGCACGCGGTGTTGCCGCTGACCGTAGGCCGCGAGAGCTCGGTGCAGCTCATCAATTCGCTCGGCGACGATAAGACTATCGTCGTTGTGGCGCAGCGCGAGGCGCGCGTGGATGCTCCCACGCCGGCCGACCTCTTCCAGATCGGCACGCTTGCCACCGTCCACAAAGTAGTGAAGATGCCCAACCAGAGCCTCTTCGTCTTTGCGGAAGGCCTGGAGCGGGTTCAGCTCCGCGAATTTTCGCAGCTCACACCGTTCATGCGCGCGCAAGTGAACATCATCCCTGAGCCTGCAGGCGGCAAGACTGCTGAGATTGAAGCCTTGCAACGCAACATCCTCACGCTGTTTCAGCAAATTGTCGCCGCTTCGCCCACGCTTTCGGATGAACTCCAGACGGTGGCCATGAACATTGACGAGGCCGGGCGCCTCGTGGACTTTATCGCCTCTTCGCTACCTTCGCTCTCGACCAAAGAGAAGCAAGAGCTGCTCGAAACACAGGACATTCACGCTCGCCTCGACCGAATTAATCATCATTTGGCGAAAGAGCTTGAAGTCCAGCAGCTGCGCAACAAGATTCAGACTGAAGTGCAAGACCGTGTGCAGCAGACGCAGCGCGATTTTTACCTGCGCGAGCAGATGAAGGCCATCCAGAAAGAACTCGGCGAGCAGGATGAAACGCAGCGCGATGTTGAAGAACTGAAGCAGAAAATCGAAGCCGCCGGAATGCCGGAAGAGGTAAAGAAGGAAGCGCTAAAAGAATTGAACCGCCTCTCGCGGATTTCGCCGATGGCGGCCGATTATTCAGTCACGCGCAATTACATCGAGTGGCTGGCGGTGCTGCCCTGGGCAAAATCAAGCGGAGTGGAAGTTGATATTCCCAAAGCTCGCGAGATTCTCGACGAAGATCATTATGATTTGCAGAAGGTCAAAGACCGCATCCTCGATTATCTGTCCGTGCGTCGACTTAAGCCCAGCATGAAGGGGCCGATTCTTTGCTTCGTTGGACCTCCGGGCGTAGGCAAGACCTCGCTCGGCCGCTCCATCGCGCGCTCCCTTGGCCGCAAATTCCAGCGCATCTCGCTAGGAGGATTGCATGATGAAGCCGAGCTGCGCGGCCATCGCCGGACGTATATTGGCGCGCTGCCGGGCCAGATCATCCAGAATCTGCGCCGAGCGGAAACCAACGATCCGGTGTTCATGCTCGATGAAGTGGATAAGCTCGGCCGCGATTTTCGTGGCGATCCGTCATCAGCGCTGCTCGAAGTTCTCGATCCCGAGCAGAACAACACGTTTCGCGACAACTATCTCGACGTGCCCTTTGATTTGTCGAAGGTGCTCTTCATCTGCACCGCCAACATGCTCGATCCCATTCCCGAGCCACTGCGCGATCGCATGGAGATCATCGAACTGCAGGGCTACACCGAAGATGAGAAAGTCCACATCGCGTTTCGCTACCTCGTCCCTCGCCAGGTC
>DATEGH010000063.1:0-10498 GCA_035280185.1 Terriglobales bacterium | reverse complement strand
TCCTTTCGGTAGCTGCCGAGAACCTGGCCAAAGTTTTTTCCGGGCCAATGGTCATCGCGATGGAGGCTCTTTCCCGGAAAGAAAGCCCTCAGCATAAAAGTGTCCTGGCGGCCTGCGGGAAATATAAGCGAGTTTTATTTTTTGGCCGAAATTTTTCAAGAACTACTGATTACCCATGAGGTACCCGCAAATTCGAAAAATTGCCAAAAATGCCAAAATTGCCAAAGATTGAAAATTGAAAATCTTCGGAGGAGGCAAGAAAGAGAAGCTAAAGAACAATCCGATCCCAAGAAGAACTGGAACTGAACCAATCCTGTGATCAGTTCCATCAGCGGTGATCTTCGGTAAGGCTCTCCCATCCGGATCGCAGCGCGAGTTTCTCATTCGAACCGCACTGATTGTTGTGTCACCACGGAATGCTTCTTGAATTTTGCATCGTCGTGCTCGGGACAGTCCACTCGGTAATGCGCGCCGCGGCTCTCCAGCCGCGCCAGCGCCGAGCGCACGATGAGCAGTGAAGCCGTATGCAGATTTCGCGCCTCAATATGCCGCCGCGAATCCGGAGCAGGTATTCTCGCGGCAAGAGCATTCAAACATTGCAGGGCTTCACATAGGCCCTGACGGCTACGGACAATTCCTGCCTTGTCCCACATCAAATGCTGCATCTCCTGAACGAGCATTTCTACCTCGCTTGGGCTGGCTGGTTCCTTCCCAACCAACAGCCGTGAAACGTTCTCATTCTCCTTGAGATAATTCCGCATCGCGCGACCTGCTCGAGATCCGAAGACTAGGCCCTCAAGAAGCGAATTGCTGGCCAGCCGGTTGGCGCCGTGCACACCAGTGCACGCCGTTTCTCCTGCGGCAAAAAGCCGGGGTAAATTTGTGCTGCCATCGAGGCCCGTTCGTACGCCGCCCATCAGGTAATGCGCTGCCGAACGCACCGGGATCAGGTCCACCGTGATATCGACGTTGTACTTGAGGCAAGTCTCAAAGATCCTGGGAAAGCGGGATTGAATGCGTTTTGCGTTCAGGTGAGTCAAGTCGAGGTAGACCACCGGTTCCTTCATCCCACTGACCTCAAGCTCGTGAGCGATCGCTCGCGCCACCACATCCCGCGGCGCGAGCTCCGCCATCTCGTGATATTTCGACATGAAACGGTGAAGATCGCCGTTGCGCAGCACCCCTCCTTCGCCCCGCAATGCCTCCGATAAGAGAAATCGCGGTGCATTCTTCACGTAGAGAGCGGTGGGGTGGAACTGAACAAATTCCATGTCGCTGATTTCTGCGCCTGCGTGGTAGGCCATAGCCACGCCGTCCGCCGTAGCAACAGAAGGATTCGTGGTGTTGCTGTAAACGTTTCCAGCGCCGCCAGTTGCCAGCAGAACGGCCGAGCTTGTCACCAGATGCCTTTGCCCGCTGCGCGAGATGAGCTCAACACCGCGAACCTCACCCGATTCCAGATACAGCGCAGACGTGAACTCAAACTCGCTGAAAGCAATATTCTTGACGGTTGCGGCCTTGGCATAAAGCGCGCGTCCGATTTCGCGGCCGGTGGAGTCGCCGTGGGCGTGCAGGATGCGGCTGCGGCTGTGAGCGGCCTCGCGGGTGAAGGTCAGCTTGGTCCCATGACGGTCAAACTGCGTTCCCCAGTCAATCAGCTCCTGAATTCGCGCCGGTCCTTCCTCCACCAGGACCTGAGCTGCATCGACGTTGACGATGCCGTCCCCGGCATTGATTGTGTCCTGCAGATGCAGGCCGATTTCGTCCTCGTCGCTCAGCGCGACTGCGACACCGCCTTGCGCGTACTGGGTGGCGGATTCCGTAAGCTCCTGCTTGGCGAGCACCAGGACCTTGCCGGCTTCGGCCAGCTCGATGGCCGCGCGTAGGCCGGCCACCCCTGCCCCAACGACTATAAAGTCCGCGTGCTCCGGAACTTTTTTCATGAACGACGATGGTAGCAAAGGGCCTAAGCACTTGAGAATCGGTGGGCTCTGGTTCGTCGAGCGTTCCTGCTTCATTTATCATCTCTTCACCGTGCCTCGCATCCGAGTGAAGCTCAAAAACAACGCTTACGATGTGATTGTTAAGCCAGGTGTACTGCGCCACGCGGGACGCGAGTTGCGGCATGTTCTGCCTGGCAAGACCAGCCGTGTATTTGTTGTGACTTCGCCCACGGTTTATCACCACTGGGGCGGAGTTCTGGAAGTTTCTCTGCAACAGGCGCGGGTTCCTTACCAGGTCTTACAAATGAACGATGGGGAGCCGGCTAAACGACTGCAAACGGTGGAACAGCTTGCCGAGCAAATGGTGGATGCGCGCGCCGACCGTAAGTCGCTGGTTGTGGCGCTTGGAGGGGGCGTCGTTGGGGACAGTGCGGGTTTTCTCGCGGCCATATTCATGCGCGGCGTGCCGGTGGTTCAGATCCCTACGACATATCTTGCGCAAGTGGACGCCAGCATCGGCGGCAAGACCGGAGTGAATTTGCGCGGAGGCAAGAACCTGGTCGGCGCATTCCATCAGCCGCGTCTCGTGCTGGTGGATCCCGAAGTGCTCGATACCTTGGAAGAGCGCGAGTATGCTGCCGGCTTGTTTGAGGCCCTGAAATGTGGAGTGATTCGAGATCGCAAGCTCTTTGATTTCATGGATCGCAAACGCGAAAGGATACTGGCACGTGACCGCAAGGCTGTCGAACGCACGATTATCGCTTCCATCCGAGTCAAAGCAGCCGTTGTCGCGGCGGATGAAAAGGAATCTGATCTACGCCGCATTCTGAATTTCGGCCATACGGTAGGACACGCGCTGGAGGCGGCCACGAGTTACTCGTACTTTCTGCACGGTGAGGCTGTGGCCTGGGGGATGATTGCTGCCGCTTTTATTGCCTGCGAAATACGCGCTTGCAGCCCCGATACTGCGGAGCGGATTCAACGCGCCGTGAAGTCCTATGCCACGCTGCCCCCTGTATTGTGCAGTACAGATGACGTGCTGGAGCGGCTGGCAGTCGATAAGAAAACCGTTGGCGGAGCTACGCACTTTGTTCTTCCAGAACGCATCGGAAGGACCAGGATCTCGGCCGATGTTCCGGAAGAGGTAATCCGGCGCGCCGTGGATCGGCTCAAAACCCATGCCTGAATTGAATCGAGGCGCACTGGGGACTGCTCCCGCAGGCTCCACTGACGAGCGCTCTGCGGCAACTGCAGTGCGGAAGATGTTTGACGAAATTGCTCCGCGCTATGACTTCCTCAACCACGCGCTCTCGTTGAATGTTGACCGCCTGTGGTGGCGCCGTGCTGCCTGGACTTTCGTCCACCTCTTGCAATGTGAGAATTCCAAGGTGCTTGACCTGTGTGCCGGCACCGGAGACCTCTCGATTGCGCTGCACACCGCGGCAGCGAAGCGAGGCGGCAATCCGCAAATTTATGCTTTGGATTTTTCCCACCCCATGCTGCAGCACGGCCTCAAGAAGTACGCGCAGAGAAGCATTCAGCCACTAGAAGCCGATGCCTTGCGGCTCCCGTTGGCGAGTTCGAGCATGGACTTGGTGGTGTCGGCTTTCGGCTTTCGCAATCTGGCGAATTATGATTCCGGTTTGCGGGAAATATGGCGCGTGCTCAAAACGGGAGGAGAAGTGGGCATTCTCGATTTCAGCGAGCCCGGCGGGCTTTTTGGAAAGCTTTACGGCTTTTATTTTCGACGGGTGCTGCCCAGGATCGGCAGCCTGATCTCCGGTGTAAGCGGCCCCTACGAATATCTGCCCGTTTCAGTGCACAAGTTCCCTTCGCCGCAACAGATGCTGGCGCGCATGAGAGAAGCCGGTTTCAATGAGACAAGCTGGACGCCGTATACGTTCGGAATCGCGGGACTATACAGGGGAAGGAAATAGGCGAAAGGGGCCCCACTAAAGAAGGTACAAATTGCCGGTAATTTTATGGCATAATATCCTGGTGAGGACCGCGATGGCAACGATACCGGCAAAGCATTCAGAGATCTTCCAGAAATTGCTGGGTCTGCGCTCCGTATCCGAGCGGCAACTGATTCAGGCGATTGAAAGCCAGTTGCCACTGGAGACGCTGGCTCGCTTAAAGAAGCACGGCGTATCGTCTGGTGAGGTCTACGCCCTGATCATCAATCCTCGGACTCTAAAGCACCGCAGGAGTAAGAAGCAGCCGCTTTCAAAGGAAGAATCAGAACGTGCGATTCGGGTGGGGCGCGTTCTGGCAACGGCAGAGGCTGTTTGGGGCGGGGAAGAGGCCGCTCTCAACTGGTTGCGCACTCCCAAGGGGCGCTTCGACGGCCGTACCCCAATGGAGATGCTCTCGACGGAAACCGGCGGGCGCATGGTTGAAGAGATGCTGCTGCAGATTGATGAAGGCATGTTTGCCTGATGCTGCTTTGGCGGATCAGTAATCATGCTTCCTTGGACGGCGAAGGCGGGGTGATTGCTAGCGCGCGCTGGCATTTCCAAGGCACTCCCATTGTCTATCTTGCGGAAACCCCGGCGGGATCGCTGCTGGAAGTGCTCGTCAGGTTGGAGTTGACTGCACCAGACCTGCCTCCCAATTACAAACTGTTGAAAATCCAAGCGCCGGATCCCATTACGCCTCAAATGATTGAGGAAAATACGTTGCCCTCTGGCTGGCGAGATGACCAGCGGATTACCAGGAAAATCGGCGCGGACTGGCTTGCGAGGGGCGAGGCTGCACTGGCGCGAGTGCCCTCAGCGATTGTTCCGGAGACCTTCAATGTACTCCTCAACCCCCTCCATCGCGACGCTGCCAAACTGGAGATTGTTTGGCATCGAAGTTATCCCTGGGACTATCGTCTCTTGCGAAGACACTAGAGCAGGCTCCTGTTCAGGCATGGAGACGAGTCCAGCGTGGCTTATTCAGAAGTGGCAAACGAATGCGCAATCAACTCTAAGGTGGATCGCTCCAGGGATTGAAGATTTCCGCTCCATGGCCGGCGACATCATTGGTGTTGCGGGTGACGAGGGTCAGATTGTGTTCAACCGCGGTAGCTGCTAATAGCGAATCGATGACGGAGATTGGCCTCTTCTGTAATACGGCTCGACCTGAAATTTGTCCCCATCGATCTGCAATGCGATGATCAATGGGAAGGATTCGACCGGCGAATCGCAATACCACTTCGCGGTCGAGCCAGGATTCAAGAGACACTCTTTTCGCAGGTTCTGCGACTTTAATGATCCCTTTCCGAATTTCTCCCAGAGTCAAAACGCTTAGGTAAAGGAGTTCCTCGGCCGTTTGGCGTATCCACGAAGTTACGCGCGGCTCTGGCCGAGGTTTGGTCAACTCGGAAATCACATTTGTGTCCAGCAGGAAACCGGTCACAACTCAATCTCTCTACCGTAATCCGGCGTTCGTTCCAGATCGAGATGCACTTTGGCCAGAGGCGACTGAGCAAAAAATTCCACCAGGTCTCTGGGCTGCCTTGCTCGTGCCGTCAAGGATTCAAATGTTTCTTTTGGCAAGACGACCACGGATTCCTTGCCTTGGCGAGTTACGATTTGAGGTCCTTCCGCGCGAGCCCGTCGAAACAACTCGCTGAACTGAGCTTTTGCATGCTGAAGCTGCCATTCATGTCGTTTCGCCATTTTGACCGCTGATTTGGCGAATCTACGTTTCAAATTGCACCTCTGACTAGCCAGACTAGTTAGTGTATATCGACTTGCCACATTATCAAAGATTATTCGCACACTGGATAATGTTCCCCATTGCCCCATTGCAGTTTGTAGCATCTCACGGCGTCGGCTGCTCCTCGGTTTGCGAGTGACTGCCGGAGAGATTGGCTAGCGCCTGTTTGAGCGCGAGCACCACGACTTCCATCTCCTGTTGTTTCCCGATCGTAATCCGCACGCAACCTTCACAGTCCGGACGATCGCGCAGCGAGATTCCCCACGAGCGCACCTGCTTGAGAATTGCAGTCTTCTGCTCGCCCAGACCCACCAGTACGAAGTTGGCCTGGCTGGGCCAGGATTTGAAACCCAACTCCTGGATCTGCTCACGGAACCACTCGCGGGTGGTGCGCACCTGGGCGACATAATCATTGATGAATTTCTGATCGCGTAGCGCCTCCTCCAATCCGGCAACGGCAAAAGCGTTGATGTTAAAGGGAGAGGTCATCCGCCTGATGGCGCCGATGTGCTCAGAGGCTCCGATCAGCACGCCCAATCGCATGCCAGCGAGCCCATAGGCTTTGGAAAACGTTCGCGTGATAAATAAATTGGTGAGCGTTCCCACTACTCCCAACATTGTCTGGCCGTAAAACTCAAAGTACGCCTCATCCACCAGAACCGCGGCATCAGGAGCTGCCCGGCAGATTTTGAGAATGTCCTGGTCGCTGGTGATGGAGCCTGTTGGATTATTCGGATTGGTGATCACGATCAGCCGTGTCCGAGGCGTGATCGCCGCAAGGACTTCATCCATTGGGAAATTGAAGTCGGATCCGGAGGCGATTTTCACAGCTTTCCCTCCGGCCGCGCGGCCGAAGATCTCATACATTGGGAATGTCGGCGTGCTTACGATAAATTCGTCGTCAGCCTCCAGATAAGCGCGGCAGAGAAGGTCGAGAGCTTCGTCAGCGCCGTTGGTGAGCATCACTTGCGCGGGCGGCCGCCCGAGGAGCCGTGAAACCATGAGCTCACCGCGCTCGCGACTGGGATAAAGCGCGATCTTCTTTGCGTCCAGAGCCTGAATCCGGGCGAGCACCCGGGGTGAACAACCGGTAGTGCTTTCATTCATATCGAGGCGCAGTTCGATCTCGTCGTCTGACAAAGGCGAGTGGTACGGAGCTAGCTCGCGAATGCTCTTCCGCGGTTTAAGCATGGACACCTCAATTCCTGTGTAGCCTCTACTCTTACGACACCTGCCGAACAGAGAGGCCGTGAAGTCATAAAGGCAATTCGTTAAACTAAACAGTTTAAGGGAGCAGGCCCATGATAAGCGTCGAAACTGCCGTAAGGAACGTTCCCAATTACATCGATGGCCAATGGAGCGAGTCGAAAGCGTCGGAATCATATGAAGTTATCAATCCAGCGACAGGAGACGTGATAGCCAGAACTCCCTTGTCGGGCGCTGCGGAGGTCGCACAGGCAGTTGAGTCCGCGGAGACGGCATTTCCGGAGTGGCGGCGCACCCCACCTGAAGATCGGATTCAGTATCTCTTCAAGCTTAAACAGTTGCTTGAAGATCACCTGGAAGAGCTGGCTCGGATCACCACGCAAGAAAACGGCAAGACCTTGGGAGAATCCAAAGGGGAGCTGCGGCGGGCGATTGAAAACGTCGAGGTAGCTTGTGGGATTCCCACCATGATGCAGGGTTACAACCTGGAAGATGTGGCGCGAGGGATTGATGAAACCATGATTCGCCAGCCGCTTGGAGTTGTTGCCGCCATCACGCCTTTTAATTTTCCCGGCATGATTCCGTTCTGGTTTCTGCCGTATGCCATTGCCTGCGGCAACACTTTTGTTTTGAAGCCGTCGGAGCGCGTGCCGCTTACCATGCGACGCGCCATGGAGTTGCTGGAGCAGACCGGCCTTCCCAAAGGCGTAGTGAACCTGGTGAACGGCGGACGAGATGCCGTGAACGCCTTGATTGATCATCCACAGGTGCGGGCGATCAGCTTTGTTGGATCCACGCCCGTTGCCCGGCACGTTTACGCTCGCGCGGGAGGGCATGGAAAACGGGCGCAGTGCCAGGGCGGAGCGAAAAATCACGTTATCGTGCTCCCCGATGCCGATCTGGCCATGGCCACTCAAATCATCTCCGATAGCGCTTTCGGCTGTGCCGGCCAGCGCTGTCTGGCGGTTTCCGTCGCAGTCACGGTGGGCGATGCTCAGAGGAGATTTCGTGACTCGATTCGGGATGCCGCCGCTTCACTCAAAGTCGGCAACGGCCTGGATTCGGGCGTGCAGATGGGACCGGTGATCAGCGAACAAAGCAAGCAGAGAATTGAGTCGCTGGTCGAGACGGGAAGCAAGCAGGGCGGGAAAGTGGTGCTCGATGGGCGCAAGGCTTCGATTCCCAAGTACGAGCGCGGCAGCTTTGTGAATCCCACGGTGATTGATAGCCTGCCCGCCAACAGCGAGCTTAAGGATACCGAAATCTTTGGCCCGGTGTTGAGCCTGGTCCACGCCAATGACATGGACGAAGCGCTGGAATTTCTCTCCAAGAGCGCCTATGGAAATCAGGCTTCGCTCTTTACCTCCAGCGGCGCGGCAGCACGACGCTTTCGCTACGAGGCGCCAGCCGGCAACATCGGCATCAACATCGGCGTGGCAGCCCCCATGGCCTATTTTCCGTTCAGCGGATGGAAAGATAGCTTCTTCGGCGTAATGCACGGCCAGGGAAGAGACGCCGTGGAGTTTTACACCGAGAAAAAGGTCGTCATTGAGCGCTGGGCCAGAGAACACTCAAGAAAGTTCTAATTTCTTACAAACCTCGGATTTCTTCCTTCCTTTGCCTGAGGAATTCGGTGTTCTTTTTCTCTGCGCTTTCCCCTTGACAATACTCACAATCGGACTACGCTATGTGGCCAACCGAAAGGCTCGTACTCTGGCAGCGTGAAAGGCTCGACGCAGGTCTCACCCACTTTCCACAATGATGCTGGCCTTCGGGACGTTCCCACATTTCAGCCAGGCCCTCTGCGGCCCAGGAGAATGAACATGGCTAGCAATGCGACCACAATGTCAAACCAGCCGGGTCCCGGGAAGGACTTCAGCATTTGGACGGTCATCTGGGCATCTTCGTCCGGCACCATGATCGAATGGTATGACTTCTATCTATACGGCAGCCTTGCCGTATTCTTTTCCACGCTCTTCTTTCCCAAAGGAAACGAGACCGCGGCGCTGCTGGCCAGCTTCGCGACCTTCGGCGCCGGTTTCCTGGTAAGACCATTCGGGGCGATCGTCTTCGGGCGCGTTGGCGACCTGGTGGGGCGCAAATACGCTTTCCTGGTGACGCTCACCATCATGGGTCTTTCCACCACGTTGGTTGGCCTGCTTCCCACATATGAGAAGGTCGGCTTGCTAGCGCCCACGCTGCTCGTAGGTCTGCGGCTATTGCAAGGTTTGGCCCTCGGCGGCGAATACGGCGGCGCTGCCACTTACGTTGCGGAGCACTCGCCCGATCATAAACGCGGCTATTTGACGAGTTACATTCAGACCACAGCGACGGTAGGATTCTTCCTCGCACTCGCTGTCATCGGCTTCACCCGGACCTGGATGGGCGATGCCGCGTTTCGCAGTTGGGGATGGCGAATTCCGTTCTTGATCTCTGCCATTCTGGTAATTATCTCGATTTACATCCGGCTGAAGCTGAAGGAGTCGCCGCTGTACGCGCGACTGAAAGATCAGGGGAAGAGCTCCAAGGCGCCGCTCAAAGACAGCTTCACCAGCGGCAAGAACTGGAAGCTGATCTTCCTGGCGCTGTTTGGCGCGACGGCCGGTGAAGCCGTGGTGTGGTACACAGGCCAGTTTTACGCCTTGTTTTTCCTGCAGACCATCTGCAAAGTGCCCTGGCAAACTGCATATACCGTGATCGCCATTTCACTGCTGATCGGCACCCCATTCTTCCTGGTCTTTGGCGCGTGGAGCGACAAAATTGGAAGACTGAAGATTATGTGCTATGGCTGCCTGTTGGCGGCAATTACGTATTACCCGCTTTATGCAGGCATGAAGCACTTTTCCAGCCCCATCAACGTGCCCATGCTGACGTTGCTGGTCACGATCCAGGTGATTTACGTCACCATGGTTTACGGGCCGATTGCGGCGTTTCTGGTGGAGCTGTTCCCGGCCAAGATTCGCTACACCTCAATGTCATTGCCCTATCACATCGGCAATGGATGGTTCGGCGGGTTCACACCGCTGATCGCGACCGCAATTGTTGCCGCGACGGCGACCAGCACGAATCCTTGGATCAAGTCGCACTCGATCTACATGGGTCTGGTTTACCCGATTATCGTTGCTCTGATTACGTTCTTCGTGGGCATGTTTATGATCGGCGAGACCAAGGACACCAAGATCTGGGCTGAGGTGGCGGCCCCGGCTGCTGCGGGCGACTGAACGCGTTTCCCGGTGCTTGCGAACAGCATACGTCAGAGGTGTAGGATAGTCTGTTTCGAACCGGCGGGTGGCGGTCACTGAACTGCTGCCCGCGCATTCCTGTGGCTCCCTGCCCCACGAGCCTTCCGATTCGAAAAGCTCGACTTTCGTACGACAAGAGGTCACGATCATGGCTGATGCTCGCTTGATGAAAGAAAAAGAGCAAGAGACCGAACTGACCGAAGCTCAGATTGCAGTCCATTGGAAAGAAGAGCAGTACTACTATCCCAGCGCCAAGTTCACCGGGCAGGCCAACCTCACCGATCCGGCAGTGGACGAACGATTCAGCGAAAAGAATTTTCCTGAGTGCTTCCGCGAATATGCCGACCTGCTGAGCTGGGACCATTACTGGCACACCACGCTGGATACCGGCGACGCGCCGTT
>DATEGH010000062.1:0-6454 GCA_035280185.1 Terriglobales bacterium | reverse complement strand
GAATTTTGTTGAAGGTTCCGCAATCGGTCGGGCCTGAAGAATGGGGAAAGCGCTTGAAGGCGGTGATTCCCGCTGGCGTGGAGATCCGTCCGAGTGGCGCAGCAACGCATGAGAATCGCCGCATGCTGGCGGCATTTCGCTGGAATTTGCGATTGCTGAGCTACATCGCGCTGATCGTCGGGGCATTTTTGATCTACAACACGATTTCGATTTCCGTGGTGAGGCGGCGGGCAGAAATTGGCATCGTGCGCGCCCTCGGGGCGAGCCGCAGTTCGGTGCTGGCGGCGTTTGTGGGAGAGGCGGCGTGCTTCGGCCTGATCGGCGCTCTCATTGGCCTGCTGCTTGGGCGCCTGATGGCCAGCGGCGCGGTGAACTTAATGGGGGCCACGGTCCAAGCGCTGTATGTAAGCAGCCGGCCCGGACCGATCGCATTGAATTCCGCGGCCGTAGTGCTCGCCCTGTTTGTGGGAGTTGGTGTGGCCATGGCCTCGGCCTACTCCCCGGCGCACGAAGCATCGCTTGTTCCGCCGGTCGAAGCGATGGCGCGAGGCCGCCGAGAGTACACCGCACGCGTGCACAAGAGGCGCGATTTGTGGATCGCGCTTGTTTTCGTGGCAGCAGGCGCTGCTGCATCGCGCGGGCCAGCCGTCGCAGCCAAACCATTGCTCGGTTATCTTGCAGCGCTCTTGCTGATCGTGGCATCAGCTTTGGCGATTCCCGCGATGATCGACGCGGTGACCTATTTCTCTTCGTGGTCGCTCAAAAGGGCGCTCGGCGTGGAAGCAGTGCTCGCGTCGCGCAGCCTTTCAGCCTCGCTCCTCCGCACTTCGGTTTTGGTTGGGGCGCTGTCGACCGCTATTGCCATGATGACGTCCGTCGGCATCATGGTCGGAAGCTTTCGAGAAACGGTGGTGGCTTGGATGGCGGATCAGCTGCCCGCGGATCTGTATGTGCGCTCGGCAGGCGGTCCGGCGGCCGACCGTCACCCGACGCTTTCTCTGCAAGTCGCCGACAGAATTGCGCAATTGCCCGGTGTCGCCGGCATCGACCGAATGCGGGAATATGAGATTAGCTATGAGGGCACGCCTGCGACTTTGGGCGGCGTCGAGCTGAATGTCCTGCGCTCCTACCACAGCGCAGATTTCCTATCCGGCCGTGCGACCAAGGTAGTTCTTTCCGAGCTGCGCGGAACTGATGCGGTGATCGTTAGCGAGCCATTCGCGAACAAGCATCACCTCCGCGCAGGCGATGTCATCAGGCTGCCGCTTGGTGAAGCGCGTCAATCTTTCCGTGTCGTCGACGTGTACTATGATTACTCGAGCGAACGCGGCAGCGTCCTGATGGATCGCGTCACGTTGCTGCGCTATATACCGGATCCGCAGCCGTCGAGCTTGGCTGTTTACGTTGCGCCGGGCACCCCACCCGAAACCGTGCGTGCGGAGATCGACCAAGCGTCCGCGGGCAGTCGCATCCTGGTTTTTTCAGACCGAGACCTGCGCGGCGAAGCCCTGCGTATTTTTGACCGCACCTTCGCGATCACCTACGCTTTAGAGGCTGTGGCGGTCATCGTTGCTGTGATGGGTGTCGCCGGCGCGCTTCTCGCCCTGGTTATTGATCGCCGTCGCGAGTATGGGCTGCTGCGTTTTCTTGGCGCCGGCGCCCATCAAATCCGCAAGCTAATTCTCATCGAATCTGGACTTATCGGATTACTCTCGACCTTGGCAGGAGTTGCTTTGGGATTCGCGCTTTCGCTCATTTTGGTTTATGTCATCAACAAGCAATCCTTCGGTTGGACCATTCGCTTTCACTGGCCGGTTGCCGTTCTTCTGGGAGCCTTAGGCGTGGTGTTCGTAGCTACGGTTCTGGCGGGTTTATATCCTGCTCAGGTGGCCGTGCGGCTCAACCCCGTTGAGGTGGTTCATGAAGAGTGAAATTGCCTTGTTGGTGGCCACGGTGCTCTCGTTTCCGCAGCCTTTGTCTCAATATCGAGCGGCGCTGCCAGACTATCACTACGAATTTCCACGCGATCATTTCAATCATCCAGACTTTCAAACGGAATGGTGGTATTACACCGGCAACCTGCGTTCCACGGACGGCCATCGCTTCGGTTTCGAGCTGACCTTTTTTCGCGAGGGCATCAGCCGTAGCCTGAAGGACTCGTCGGCTTGGGACGTTCGCGATCTGTACCTCGCTCATCTGGCTTTGAGCGACCTGGACGGCGGCCGCTTTTATCAGAATGAAAGGACCAATCGCGCCGGTCCGGGAATCGCCGGGGTGAGCGAAACCGACCGCCGGATCTGGAACGGAAATTGGCGCATTCAATGGCGCGGCGAAGAGCAGGAGTTGGAGGCGGTCGATGAACGCTTCACCCTTCGCTTTGCTTTGCATTCGGCAAAGCCGCCGGTTATCCAGGGCGAACGTGGCGTGAGCCAAAAAGCAGAAGGCCGTGGCCGAGCGTCGCAGTACATTTCCCTGACTCGATTGCTCACCTCTGGGCAAATTGAAATGAGCGGAACAAAGTTCAACGTCACCGGACTGGCCTGGATGGATCACGAATTCTTCACGAGCCAGTTGGCGCCTAATCAGGTTGGCTGGGACTGGCTCAGCATTCAGCTGGATGACAACACCGAGCTCATGCTTTTTAATATTCGCCGCAAAGACGGTTCTATCGACCCACACTCGTCTGGCACGTTTGTCGACTCCGTCGGACGAAGCGCACATCTAAGAGAAACTGACTTTAGCCTGGTAGCGACCGGCGCGACCTGGACCAGCCCTGCCACTCAAGCCGCTTATCCCGTGCACTGGAGAATTTCCATCCCCAAGCTGAACATGGAATTGAATGCTGCGACGCCGCTGCCATCCCAGGAACTCACTGGGAAGAGCAGACTAATACCTAATTATTGGGAAGGAGCGATCCGCGTCGCTGGGCACAAAGGAACGTCCGCCACTGCGGGATACGGATATTTGGAAATGACTGGGTACGACCGTCCGTTGGCATTCCAGCCCTAGTCAACCAGCGGTGCTTGGTGCCCCGGAGGGAAGCTGCCGGCAAGAACTCCAACGCATGTCCAAAACGAAGCGCGAGCGTTTAGCGGCCGGCGCTCTTCTTTTGCGCGCTCGTTGTTTCTTCCGGCTGGTTGGACCGGGCGAACTCGTCGACCTGGCGTTCCGCTTCTTCTTTGGCGATGCCATAGCGCTCCTGAATCTTGCCGACTAGCTGATCGCGTTTCCCGCGAACCATGTCAAGATCGCTATCAGTAAGCTTTCCCCACTCTTCCTTCACTTTTCCTTTGAGTTGTTTCCACTTACCCTCTATCTGGTCCCAATTCATCGCATGTCCCCTTTCATCCGTTTGAAAGCCGCAGGCGACTAGCGCCTTCCCGGCAGCTCCAGTCGTTAGTAGACACGGGTCCCGCAAGCAGGGAAATACAGAGGACTACTTAGCTGGAATTACCCTCGAACCAGTGTAAGTCCTGTTTGTTGTGTCGATTAACGATCGGGGTGGCCGCTAAGCCTGAATAATGTTGTTGCGAACAGCGTACCGCACAAGCTCGCTAATGGAATGGCAATCCAGGCGCCTCATGATGTTTGCTCGGTGAGTTTCCGCCGTCTTTATGCTCAGGCCCAAAGCTGCCGCCACTTCCTTGCTGCTTTTGCCTTCCGCCAGCAGCTGCACAACCTCACGCTGCCGTGGAGTCAAGCGCGTCCTAGGTGATTCGGGCTGCGAGTTTCTTGGTTTCCTGTCCAAGTAACCGTCTAAAACCATCTGGGCGACCTTGGTGGTGAAAAAGGTCCTATTGCTGCGCACCGCGTTTACGGCGGTGACCAAGTCGCGGCTGGCGTCTGTTTTCAGCACGTAACCTCGCGCGCCAGCATCCAGCACCTCTCGAATCAGGGGATCAGATTCGTGCATGGTCAGAATCAGAATCTTTGCCCGCGAGTCGTTTTTCAGCATCTGCCTTGCGGCTTCCAGTCCATTGAGGGAGGGCATGCCTATGTCCAGGACGGTCACATCGGGTCTCAGTTCCTTTGCTTTCTCCACCGCCTCACGTCCGTCGCTGGCTTCAGCCAAGACTTGCCAACCAGGTTGCGCCTCCAGAAGCGAGCGCAATCCCTTGCGGACAATTTCGTGATCGTCAGCGACGAGAAAACGTACGGAGTCCACGGCTACCTCCCTGCTCCACTTTTTTACAGTTCAAGGCTTGCCAGCTTTGGCGAAGCATCTGAATTCTGTGCTGCTGCTGAGGCTTTCCACGACCTCTGAACGACGCCCGCCCTGATCGCACACTTCAAGAGACGCGCCTGAAGATAGCACTCTAAAAACCACCGCAGATCCACAGATTGCTGACCATGCAAATACCTGGAACTAGGCTGCTTACGGGACTATGAGGTGCTAGTACGGACGCAATCGACGGAGAATATCAACGAATTTTTTACATGAGTCCCACAGGCAAGTGTGCACTCTTTACGGTATGCCAGCCCCTCAGATTAGGACCGGAATCACCAAAAAAGCGGTGTCCCATGATCGAGCAACGTACACATTCCTTTAGCGACACTTAAGGTTAATGCTGTATGGAGCAGGGGGATCACATCTCTGCAAGATTAGCTCAGAATCGCGGACTAGACGTAGCCCGAGCGAATCATAGCTCGAGTTGCTAGCCTAAGTTACGTGTCGGACCTGAAACTCTTCCATTTAGGAGGTCATTGCGAATGTTGCGCTGGGCACTTGGATTCTTCATGGTTGCGCTGATAGCGGCGCTTCTGGGCTTTACCGGCATCGCCACGGCAGCGGCGGGCATTGCCAAGATCTTATTCTATTTGTTTCTGATCTTGTTCCTGGTGTCCCTGATGGGACACCTTTTGCGCCGGTCATAAGAAGTTCTCCCCACCGCCATTGCGGGACATTCCCAGCCGTTTTCCGAGGCAAGACCGAAGTATGAGATTTTGTGGGCATCGTTCTGATTGTTATCGGGGTAATTGCGCTAGCCTACCAAGCCCGAGAGTCCGGTTAGTCGCCCTCCTGAAGCTCGACTTGCGCACGATCAGCAGCCTTCAACGCCGGGTCTCCAGCGCCGGAAAGGGTCTCCCAACCGCGGCGCGACAGACTCCAATAGATAAGATAGCCCGCTACCGCGCCGCATAAGAGCAAAAGGAATCCGGCCAGCCAGGCCTGCAGCACCAACTCCCCAATTCCGAACATGCAGCAATAAACCAGCGTACAGCCCATCACCCAGTCGAATGTATTTGCCGCAAAATCGCGCACGGGCTTTATCTCTGGCGCAAGCTGCGCAATGTGCCTCCATCCATGAACCGTGGGCTGGACGCGCCGGTAGAACCTGAGCAATCGTTCATTCCCTTCGGGCCGCGTGAGCAAGGTGGTGACCAGCCACACGATGGTCGTGGCCGCCGTCGTGATCATCGCGGTTTTGGCAAAGACAACCGAGCTGTTTCCGGAGAAATTCAGCGACTGTAATGAGACGGAGACGACAAACGCCGCAATCATGGAGGAGATTTCGCTCCAAGCATTAATGCGCCACCAATACCAACGCAGAAGCAAGACACCGCCAGTCCCGGCGCCCATTCCGAGGAGCAGTTGCCATGCCGACTGAATGGACGTGATGTGCGCTGCGGTATAGCCGCTCAGGATCACCAGAAGCACGATGAACAGTTTGCTCACCAGAACGTAGTGCTTCTCGCTGCCTCGCCGCACAATGAAACGCCGGTAGAAGTCGTTAATTAGGTAGGAAGTGCCCCAATTCAACTGCGTGCCGACGGTGGACATAAACGCCGCGAGAAACGCAGCAATCATTAGGCCGCGCAGGGCCGGCGGCAAGAAATCGCGCAGCACCATGACGTAGCCCTTCTCCGGCTCCGCCGCGAACTCGGCGTTCGGGTGCAGTCCTCCGATCGGCGAATAGACCGCAACGGCCACGAGACCGGTCACGATCCACGGCCAGGAGCGCAGAGCGTAGTGCGCAATGTTGAACCACAGCGTGGCCCCCAGGGAGTTCTTCTCGTCTTTGGCGCTGAACATCCGCTGGGCGACGTATCCTCCCCCGCCGGGCTCCGCGCCCGGATACCAGCTCGCCCACCACTGCACGGCCAGGTACAGCGCAAAGGTAATCACCGGCAAAGTCCAAAGCGCGTCGGTGGTCCACCCCAAGTGGAAGGAGGGCAAAAACGAGAGTATCGAGCCGGTGGGCCGACCGGCCTGCTGCACGGCGCTATTGACGTGGGATAGCTGGATTTTGAGGAGCGTCATTCCTCCGATTTTTTGGACGGCCACCCACGCGAGAACAATAATCATGGACATCTTAAGGATGAACTGGAACAAGTCGGTAACCAGCACGCCCCACAGCCCGCCGATGAACGTGTAAATCCCTGTGAACGGCACAAGGATGAGAACACAGATCAGCAGCGCGGTATGGGAGGGAGCACCCAAAGTGTAGTGGAA
>DATEGH010000061.1:0-4399 GCA_035280185.1 Terriglobales bacterium | reverse complement strand
AGCCGCTCGCGGGAGTGAAGATTGATCCGCGGTCGGTGCGGCCAGGAGACAAGGTGATCCTTTCCGGCCCGATTGGCGATCATGGAATAACAATTCTTCTGGCGCGCGGCGAACTCGACTTCGAAGCCGACCTGCGCTCCGACACGCGGTGCGTCCTCCCTCTGGTGGAAGCGATGGCAAAAGAAGCAGCTCCGGGCATCCGGTGGATGCGCGACCCCACACGGGGAGGCGTAGCAACCTCACTCAACGAACTTGCTCGCGACTGTGGCCTCTCTATCCATGTTCTGGAGCAAGAGCTGCCGGTGCGTGATGAAGTGCGCGGCGCATGCGAGTTGTTGGGCCTCGATCCGCTGCACATCGCCAATGAAGGACAGTTCCTCGCCGTGGTTGCGCCGGAATACGCTGATGCCGCACTCAACGCGCTGACGCTTGCTGAGGGCGGAGACGAAGCCCGCATTATCGGCGAAGTACGCGAGCAGCCGGCCGGAGCGGTGTTGGTAATCACGGGTTACGGTGCCAGCCGTATTGTGGACATGCTGGTGGGCGATCCTCTGCCCAGAATTTGTTGACGGGGAGCACTCGTGCTGACTTCTTCCGCATTGGCAGCACAAATCGAAGAGCGGTTGCTTACGCGCAACCAGGTGATGGAGGACTACTTCTCGCGCGAAGCGCTGCGCCTTGCCGCCGCCTGCCGCGAAATGTCAGAGCGCTTTCTGAAAGGCGGGCGCCTGCTGGCCTTCGGCCGTGGCCCTTACTCTACCGACGCACAGCACGTCTCCGTGGAATTTGTGCATCCCGTGATCGTGGGCAAGCGCGCCTTGCCTGCACTCGATCTCTCCTTAAGTTTCCGCGCCTGGATGGAAGCCATTCTCCAGCCCGAAGACATGGTGATGGGCTTTGGTCCGCCGGAAGGCGACCCTCAGGTATCAGAGGCACTCGCCATCGCCGAGAAGCGCGGAGCCATGACCTTTGCACTGCCCGGGGCGAGTGCGAGCTTCACCTTGGATGCGCCGACACAAGATCCCTTCATCCATCAGGAGCTGATCGAGATCCTCTATCACACACTCTGGGAGACCGTGCATGTGTTCTTCGAACATCGCGAGCTTGGGCACGATGTTGGCGAATCGGAGTTTCTCTATCCTTTCCTCGGGCAACAGAAGCAAGAGACTGCTGACGTAGTCGCCCAGGTCGCTGCTTCCATTCAGATGAAAGTCCATGACGACAGTCTGCTGCGCGAGCAGGTTGCGCATGAGCAGTCAGAGCAGATCAGCAGCGCTGCCCATGCTATCCATGAACGCTTGCAGCGCCGCGGCAAGCTGGTCCTCTTCGGCAACGGCGGCTCGGCCACTGACGCCAACGATTGGGCGCTCGATTGTGTGCAGCCACCGAAAAATTTTCAGCCGCTGCCTGCGGTGTCGTTGGCGATGGAGCCGGCCAACATCACTGCAGTGGCCAACGACGTGGGAACAGAGGTCATCTTTCTGCGCCAATTGATCGCACAGGCACGGCCGAACGACGTTGCGATTGGCATTTCCACCAGCGGAGGTTCGCGCAACATCATCATGGCCCTGGAAGAGGCGCGCAAGCGCAAGCTGCTGACCGTCGCGCTGCTGGGGTATGACGGCGGAGAAATTCAACGGCGCGGCCTAACCGATTTTCCCATTGTCGTCCGCTGCGATTACATTCCCCGTATCCAGGAGGTGCAGGCCTCCATTTATCACGTGATGCGCGAGATGTTTGAGGTGCTCAATCATGGGTAGGCTTGAACTTTACGGTACGGCCCGATGCCCTTATACGCAGGACATGCGCGAGTATCTGGAGTGGAACCGGCGCGAGTTCCAGGAGTACGACGTGGAAGCCGATCCCGAAGCCCGTCGCCGGATGCACGCTCTGGATGAGACCTTGCGCAGAGTACCCGTGCTGGTGGAAGACGGCAAAATTGTGCAGATCGGATGGCAGGGCCGCGGGTGTCCCATTGAATAACCATGCCTAATGCCTGCTCTATTCGCGTTCGCGGTGTCGTGCAGGGAGTCGGCTTCCGCCCGTTTGTTTATCGTCTGGCGCAAGCCAACACGCTCTCAGGATGGGTGCTCAACGGAGAGCAGGGAGTTGAGATCCATCTCGAAGGTTCCGAAGCGCATCTCGACCATTTCATCCAAGACCTCAGAAGCAATCCGCCGCAGGCCGCCCGCATCGCCGAAATCCAGGTGCTTGAAGCACAGCCGCAGGGGTTCCATGATTTCACCATCCGCGAAAGCCTGCGGCTCGATCGCCCTACCGTTCGCATTTCGCCCGATCTCCCTGTGTGCGAGCCATGTCTCTCAGAGTTGTTCGACCACGATGACCGCCGTTATCTGTATCCGTACATCAACTGCACCAACTGCGGGCCGCGCTACACCGTAATCGAGTCGCTCCCCTACGACCGCCCGAATACCACTATGAAGCACTGGCCGCTCGATGATTTCTGCGCTTGCGAATATCACGATCCGGCGAACCGCCGATTCCATGCCCAGCCGGTGGCCTGCGCAGCATGCGGGCCGGAGTTTTATCTGAAGTTCAGAAACGAGTCCGTTCACGGGACGAAAGCCATCGCGTCCTCGGCGGCGCTCCTGAGCCAAGGGCAGATTCTGGCCGTGAAAGGCCTCGGCGGTTATCACCTTGCGTGCGATGCCCGCAACCATCAAGCTGTACTGGCGCTGCGGGAACGGAAGTTCCGCAAAGAGAAGCCGTTCGCGTTGATGGCAAAGAATCTGGAGACGGCACGCGAGCTGATGGAACTATCATCCGAAGCGGAAGCGTTGCTCACTTCCATCGCGCGGCCCATTGTGCTCGCTCCGGCGAGAGTTGAGCTACCCGGCGTCGCTCCGGACAACAGCGAACTCGGTGTTATGCTGCCGTATACGCCCCTGCACCATCTGTTGTTTGCCGCGGGCGCCCCGGACGTTCTGGTCATGACCAGCGCCAATCGCTCCAGCGAACCCATCGCTTACAAAGATGAAGACGCGCTCGAGCAACTTGCAGGCATCGCTGACGCATTTCTGATTGGCGAGCGGCCTATCGCGCGTCGCGTGGATGATTCCGTCGCGCGTGCCGGAGCCTTTGGTCCCGCAGTGCTTCGCCGCGCTCGCGGCTACGCTCCCGGAGCAGTTGCGCACCTTCCCGTGCAGCGGCCCATCCTGGCGCTTGGCGCAGATCTAAAGAATACGGTCACGTTAGTCGTCGAAGGTCAGGCGTTCGTCAGCCAACACGTCGGCGATCTCGAACACTATCAGGCTTACCGCGCCTTTCAGGAAACCATCGAGGACCTGGTCTCCATGTACGACCTTCGATGGGACGATCTTCTGCTGGTGCATGATGCGCACCCGCAGTATCTCTCGACCACGCACGCTTCTGAGCTGCCCGTTGGCGAAAGAATCAGCGTGCAGCACCACCGCGCTCACATCGCCTCGGTTCTGGCCGAGCGCGGCGAATGGGAACGTCCTGTGCTCGGCGTGAGCTTCGATGGCACGGGATACGGAGACGACGGAAATATCTGGGGCGGCGAAGTTTTCGCCGGAAGTATTAAGACCGGCTTTGAGCGAGTGGCTCACCTCAGGCCTGCGGCGCTCGCCGGTGGTGATGCTGCCGCCCAGCATCCGGTCCAGGCTGCGGCGGGATTCCTCGCCGAGCTTGAGGCCCCGCCGGATCTCACTGCGGCGCCATTCAACTTCGGCCCGCGCTATCAGCAGGCAGTCCAACTCATTCGCAAAAGCGTGCGAACGTTCACTACCACCTCGGCAGGCAGGCTCTTTGACACAGTGGCCGCGCTGCTCGGATTCACCCGCGCGATTACCTTTGAAGGCCAGGCAGCGATGTGGGTGGAACACCTTGCCCGCGGCGGCAAAACGGAACAGGCGTATCCTTTTCTCTTCGAGGGTAGCGAGCTCGATTTCCGTTCGTTGTTGCAATCAGTGATCCGCGATCGCTTGCAGCGCCGCTCGCTACAGGAGATTGCGCGCGCATTCCAACGCGGCGTGGCGCAAGGTCTGAGCCACGCGCTCAGGAAGCTGGCTCAAGAATGCGATATTGACGTAGTCGTGCTCTCCGGGGGCGTGTTTCAAAACGAACTGCTGCTCGAAGATCTGAAACATCTGCTCGACAGAGGCTCACTCGAAATCTGGACCAACCAGGCAGTCCCGCCGAACGACGGCGGAATCAGCCTGGGGCAGGCAGCCCTCGCCGCTTTCGCAAATCAGACCGAGAGCGCAAAGCTATTGGAGTTTCCGCACCATGCATGAGCTTTCCATCGCGATGAGCATTGTGGAGATGGCGCAAGAAGAGGCGCAGGCGCGCGCGCTCCGCGTGAAAGCCGTTCATCTGAAGCTTGGGGCTCTTTCCGGCGTGGTCAAAGAGGCGCTGC
>DATEGH010000060.1:0-2774 GCA_035280185.1 Terriglobales bacterium | reverse complement strand
TGAATCCCTGGGCGGCCGTCTGCAGGTCAGTTCCCGCAGGCAGCAGCGCCTGGAGCTTGCTGGCAAGCTGTGTGTTCCTTGACAGCTTGGCCGCGATGCTGCCGTGGCTCGAATCATGTCCGCCATGCCGGCCGGAATGCTCGTTGGCTTCATTTTCGTGCATTCCATCGTGTCCGCCGTGGTCATCATTCGCTTCATTGGCCTCGTTGGCATCATGTCCGGAAGAGTGCGAATCGCCGTGCATGCTGCTCGCTTCGCCGCTTCCGCCCCCATGTCCGTGCTGGGCAAACGCCGGCAGCGCCGCAAATCCAAACGCCGCAATCAGCGCCAGTGCAAATTTGAGTTTCATGTTCGTTTTCCTCCCTTTCCTTAGGACCTCTTCGAACGAAGCATCCTGCCCACGTTGAAGCGAAGATTGAAGGCAAGACTGTTCAGATCAAACGTCATGCTGCGGGTAAAACCAATCTCGGCGCGCCAGAACCGCGACGGCTCAAATCCTACCCAGGCATTGAAGCCGTTTTCTCGCGTCAGACCGGTGCCGCTGGCTTCGGCGCCGTTTTTTCCAGGTCCGCCGCCGTCCACGCGGCTGAAGACCTTCTGGTTGCCGAATGGAACAATCTGATATCCCGAAGCGCCCGCATAAACCCGCTTGATTACCTGGTAATCGGCGCCTTCCTCAAAGTGCGCGATGGCGCCCAGTGAGGTGAAGGCCCGCGTGGTGAATCTGGAGTCAGGCACGGTGTTGCTGGCGCCCGCCTCCACAAACGGTGTGAGCTTGTTAAAAGAATGAGCGAAACGATTGGTGAAGTCCACCGCCGCGCGGCCGGTGCTCAGACCGTCTGCTGTATTCCCCGTAGGCGCATAAGCCGTGATCACGCCGGCATAATCAATGGCCGGATTCGAAGCGCGAAACGCCATTCCGATGTAGGCATTGCCCATTCCATTGTGGCTGGAAGCCGGAGTGGTCGTGGTGGTGCCTCCCGTAACTGTGGTGCTCGCTGGCGTGCTGGCGAAGTAGAACGGCACGCCGCCAAACACTCCAAAGTGCTTGTTGAAGTCCCATCCCAAAGTCGAATCAACCTTCACTAGCCGACTATCGGAATTGAACGTGCCCTGAATGGTTTCAAACTCGGTGAACCCTTTTTGCTCGTTTCCGCTTTGCGGATACGCAGCCACGGATAATGATGCGGCAAGCAGCGCAATCAGTGTGACCGTACTCAAGAATCCTCGTTTCATGGTCCTCTCCCTTGAAGATAGCTTTTTGCGCATTGTGCTTTCTTGTTTCTGCAACCGCAATCTCTGCCAGTGGCTGACCGGAAGTAACTCCAGCTCCGTCTGGCGCTAACCAGTATCTGAAAATGCAAGCGGCGTTCCAAATCAGCCAGCCCAGCTAAGTTGCTGCTGGTGCAGGGGTTAGCTTCTAGCATGGGCGCCAGCCAAGTGAGTCCGATGTACTCAGGTTGTGGGATTTCGATACAATGCGGAGCTTCTTTCAATCGAGAAAACCATGAAGAAACTCATCCTTTTATTTGCTCTTCTTACTGGCTGGTGTTCAGCCCAGGAAAAGCCGCTGGTGGTCCGCGCAGGCACGCTCTTCGACGGCAAAGGTCATGTGCTCCACAACACTGAGATCACAATTCAAAACGGGAAAATTCTTAGTGTGGGCCGAACCGGCAAGAAACCGGATTACGATCTGGGCCGCTTCACTGTCATGCCGGGATGGATCGATGTTCACGACCACATTGTCTGGCACTTCGGCCCCAACGGAAGAATTGAAGATAAGAGCGAAACGCCCGAGCAGGCCACGCTCGCTATCGCCGGCAATGCCTACAAGACTCTCATGGCAGGATTCACAACCATTCAAAGCGTCGGTTCGCCGGAAGATAAAGACTTGCGCGCGGCAATTGCCAAAGGCGTGATTCCGGGGCCAAGAATCATCACATCGCTTGAGCCGATCGAAGACCCGAAACTTACTCCCGAGCAAATTCGCGAAACGGTTCGCAAGCTGAAAGCTGACGGCGCCGATCTGGTGAAAATCTTTGCCTCAAAGAGCATCCGCCAGGGAGGCGGACAAACGCTCACCGATGAGCAGCTTCAGGCAGCATGCGGCGAAGCCAAAGCTCAGGGATTGAGGACCCTCGTCCACGCCTATCGGACCGCAGTGCGCGCAGCCGCAAACGCAGGGTGCACTGAAGTCGAACATGGAACCTTCGCGACTCAGGAAGACCTCGACGCCATGGCCCGGCACGGAACCTTCTTTGATCCGCAAGTCGGATTGGTGATCTACAACTATCTCGACAATAAAGCCAGGTACATCGGAATCGGGAGTTACACAGAGGACGGTTTCGCCAAGATGCAGGAAGTCCTGCCAGTGATCGCTGAGATGTTCAAGCACGCGCTGGCGACCAAAAACCTGAAGATTGTCTTTGGCACCGATGCCGTTGCAGGTGCGCACGGACACAATGCCGAGGAGTTCATCTATCGCGTGCAAGCCGGCCAGGACCCAATGGATGCCATGGTAGCGGCGCAATCGCGCGCGGCGGAATCGCTCAACATGCAAAACGAAATCGGTTCCATCGCGCCGGGGATGCAAGCCGACATCATCGCGCTCGAAGGCAATCCGCTCAAGGAGATCACCGCCGTGCGCCGGGTCGTCTTTGTGATGAAAGGCGGAAAAGTTTACAAGAGCTTTCCCCAGTAAGAATCTGGAAAGATGGTACGCACGAGGAGAACCCACGGCATGCCGGGGCTGGCTCGAACTCCTGACCTTCCCG
>DATEGH010000059.1:0-2520 GCA_035280185.1 Terriglobales bacterium | reverse complement strand
TGCGCTGATTGCTGCCCGTCAATAAATGCATTGAGCCATGCCAGCATGAAAAAAATCTTCCGCTCGCGCTTTACCTGTGGCAGAGCATTCAGAGCCGGCTTGAGATACGGCATAGTCAGTTGCGACTGGTTCCAATAGTTGAACGGAGCGAGGCTCTGCTCCACCCAGTCTTCAGGTAATGACGCATCATGCAAGTACTGGTTGAAGTACTTCTGCTTCGTCGTCTTCTGCGGCGCCGCTGCCTGGGCCATGTAAGCGTATTTGCGCCCTTCGCCTGACGGATCGCGCTTTTCTTCAGCAGCCAGGACCTGCCCGGCATCAGGATCGTTCAGCCCGATCAGCGTGGTTACCAGGTTCCAGCGGTCGAGTTGCCGCAGTTCCACTCCGGGAACGCTGAGCTTTCCGCTAAGAAGATCCTTCAGATACCCTCGCCCTTGCGGCGTTTCCGCCACCGCGCGCAGACCTCGGAACCAGATGATGCGCAGGTCCTGCTCCGGCGCGTGCAGCATCTGGTCGTAGGCCAGAGCTTCAGCTTTAGGCGCCAGTTGAGCTCGGACCTGAGGCGTGACATACCGGTGCAAGGCCGTGACCATGTGGCCGATCGTGTTCTGCGCCAGCGTCTCATCCTTCTCCTGCGGCAGCAGCTTCAGGGCGAGTTCAACGTACTCTTTAGGATCCATCTGCGCTTCTCGCACCGATTCCCACAACGATCCCCAAAGCAGCGTGCGTTCAAACACGTCGTCGATTCCGCCAAGCTGCGCGATCACAGCCTTGCGGCTGCGGGCGTCAAGCAGCAAACGCCCATACGCATAGTCCTGATCGTTGGCGAAGATCCACTGCGGGCAAGGCTTTCCCACGACCTCTTTTACATTCGCAGTCGCGGTATCAAACTGAACCTTCACGCGCTCCGGTTTCTCCTCCGGGTAGCTCAGCAGGACCTCCGTGGCGATGGGCCACAAACCGCCTTCATTCAGGACGTTGTGCTGGCGCAATGCAAAGTGATTGACGGTTCCCTGGGCGCTGCAAGTCCAGTCCACATCCACCTGCGGCATGCCGCGCCGGCGGATATAGGCATTCGCCCAGGCCTGCAGCGACCTGCCGGACGCTTTCTCCAGCGCGTGCACCAGATCGCTCCATTCGGCATTGGCAAAAGCGTGATCTTTCAGGTATTGCTGCAAGCCTTCCTGGAATTTATCTTCTCCAATTACGAACGCAAGCTGCCGCATGACACCCGGCGCTTTGGAATAGACAATTGCGCCGTAGGCCGATTTGGCGTCTTTGAGGTTCGCGATGTCCTGATAGATGGGCGTGGTTCCTCGAGTTCCATCAATTGCATAAGCTGCCGGCTTGATCTGCTGATAGAAGCGCTTCCACACGTGCTCTTCAGGCTTGAGGCTGGACAGGGTCTGATACGCCATGTACTGGGCGAAGCCTTCCTTCAGCCACAGGTCGTCGAACCAGCGCATGGTGACCTCATCGCCAAACCATTGATGCGTGAGCTCGTGCAGCAGCAGCAGATCGCGATTGATGTGATCGCTGTGAGTGGGCGCGGTGCGGAATAGGACCGACTCTTCGCGCAGGAACGTTGCTCCCGCGTGCTCCATTCCGCCATAGGCAAAGCCGGGGATCAGCACCAGTTCGTACTTGTCGAACGGAAATGGCTGATCGAAGTAGTCAGCCAGATACTTTGCGCCTTTCGCGGTGATGTCCTGAACTTCAGGCGCTTCCTGCCGCGCCCGTTTGGCTTGCGACTGCCGGACGTAGATGTTTGGAATTCCCTCATCAAGATCGCCATTAATGCGGAAAAACGGGCCGGCAGCAAAGGCGAAGAGATAGGTGCTGATCAGCGAAGTTTGCTCGAAATGATTCTGCCGTACTCCCGGGCGAATGGAATAGGTTTCACCCGGCAGCATGTTCGAAACTACAACCCAATCTTCCGGTGCGGTGACCGCCAGCTTGAACTTGGCTTTGAGATCCGGTTGGTCGAAGCAGGGGAATGCCATGCTGGCGTCCATGGGGACAAAGAGCGTGTAGATGTACTCGTTGCCGTCATCTTTATCTTCAAAGCGGGTCAGCGCTTTGCCTGCCGCGGCAATCGGCGCCGCAAAATCAATCTGAACGTCGTTATCGTCTTTCTCCGGGCCAAACTGCGGAATGGCTTCAATGCCGCCAACCACGCCATCAGGGCGGATCGGACGACCCAGATTATCGGTAAGCACCGCCTTTGGCTTCGCTATCTTGGCAGCAGCATCCGGAGAAATCTTGAGCAGGTCTGCCGGCAGCACGATGTGGCCGTTCTCGATCTTCGCCGGAATCTCTTTTCCATTGACTGAGATCTTGCTGACGGTGCCTTCGCGAAAATCCAGCAGCAACGGGCCTGGCGTGGTCACCTTGAACATGAGCTCTTCGTGCGCGGGCGCAGTATCGGCGTGCCGGGCCAGCGTGTATTCCAGTTCATAGCGAATACCTACGATGCGCGCCGCTCGCGAGCGCGCCAGCTCCCGCGAAACACCAGGCGTA
>DATEGH010000058.1:0-20122 GCA_035280185.1 Terriglobales bacterium | reverse complement strand
ACGGAGGCGTTGTGGTTCCAGGCGTTGTAGTTCCGGGCGTCTGCTGGCCTGGCTGGCTTTGCGGATGCATGTGCTGGTCGTTTTCCTGCAGCATGCTGTCCAGCTTTTTCCGCTGATCATCGTTCAGAATGCCGCGGGCCTGCTGGATGGTGTTCTCACGCAACGCGTGGACCTGCGTGATCTTCTCGTCTTTCGAGAGCGAATTGTTGTTCACAATCGTCATCGCCTGCTGGTGTTGAGTTTCCAGAATGCTGCGCATTTTGGTCTGCTGGTCAGAGCTCAGGTTGAGCTGCGTGGTCAGCGTCTTCACCTGATCGTCAATGCTGGGCCTTCCCGGCTGCTGCTGCTGCGCGCCTGCCTGCCCCTGCTGGTCGCCTGTTTGCGGAGCCGGAGCAGAAGGCGTGGTGCTCTGCGGTGATTGGGTTTGCGGCATCTGCGTTGAAGGCTGCTGGGCCTGGCCTGCGGATGGGCTGGTGGGATACTGCACGGCGAAAGCCGTCATCGCACAGAGCGCGAAAACGGCCAGCAATAATGTCCTGGAATGTTTCATGAATCTGGTTCTCCTCGTCGAAGGTCCTGGTTCAAAGGTGGGATGCTGATTCCACCCGTGAGGACTTGTGCAGCTTGCGATTTTTCCTTCGCTTTAATTTTCCCGAGGCGGAGCAACCCCGTACCAGCATCTCGCCAATCGCACGCTAATTGCGGAGTTTAGCAAATACTAAATTCGGTTGTCCCTGTCCGCCGGTAATCTTTGCCGCCGGTAGTTCCGTGCTAGAGTACGGTTCCCATCTCGAAGAAAAGGGCGAATAGGTTTAACGGGGGCGGCGGTTAGCAAGACCGCCCCACCTCCTTTTGCTGAGTCGTTTTACGCAAAGGACGCAACCCCGCATCAAACTAACTGAATGCTGAGTGCCGACTGCTCGTCTATGCTGCCTTGCTGACTTCGCTCAGCGCAAGCACAGCCAACTCCAGACGGTCGCGTGAGCCGGTTTTTGTGAAGATGCTTTGCAGATGGCGCTTGACCGTGTTCTCGCTGATATTGAGCGCCTGGCCGATGTCCTTGTTCTTCATTCCTCGCGCGACGTAGTAAGCGATCTGGCGTTCGCGTTCGGAGAGCCGGCTCAGAGTGTTCGCTGAGCTGCGCGACTCCGCACTCATGGTGGTGAGCACCTGCTGTGCCAGTTCGTCAGAGAAGGCGAGTTCGCCGTTAGACACGGTGCGGATGGCAGTAAACAATTTCTCCGGGCCGTCACTCTTCAGGACCAATCCGCGGGCGCCCAGCTTAACGGCCTGGGCGTAGTCGAGCTCGCTATCGGAACCGGTGAGGACCACCGTGGCGACGCGGCTCCCGGCGCGGTCGAGCGTGCGCAAGACTTCGAATCCATCTCCCTGGGGCATGAAGAGGTCCAGCACCAGGACATCGGGATGAAGTTCCTGCACCTGCGCCAAGGCTTCCTGGCCATTGGCCGCGCGCCCTTCAACCACGAACTCCTCCTGGGTGGCGAATAACGCCGCCAGCGATTCGCGCAACACAGCGTGGTCGTCGGCGATCACAATCCGGATCTGGTTTTTAGAGACACTTTTATTACCGGCCATAACGTCTGCTTAGATGCACTCCAAAGCGCAATTCACTGCCTGCACCTTAGGAAGTCTTACGGCGAACCGTTTCATGTTATATTTCGCTCCGCCAACCCGGAATTCGGCCGCAGAACGGAGTTTCACCTCTCTTGACCATTGATGAAGAGCTTTCCATCCTGGAAGACCAGGTCCGCCGGCTCAAGGTCGAATATGACATCTTTTTTGGCGGTGGCGCCAAGAAGCCACCGACCGAAATCGAGTGGAAAGTTAAAAACCTGCTCAAGAAGTACGCCGATGGCGGCCGGATGAATTATACCCAGCGGTTCCGGTATACCACCATCCAACAAAGATATGCGCTGTATAACGCGTTGTGGCAACAGAAACTCCAGATCAAGGAAGAGGGTTATCGCCGGCCACAGGATGCCGTTTTGGGAATCCAGGGGCTGCGTTCGAGCGAGGAGCAGCAGGCGCAAAAGGCAATCCGCAACCACGGAGCCACTATTTTTGAGCCGTTCTCAGTAGCCTGCGCCGATCCGAAGGCCGAGAAAGGCAAGGTCGAACAGCTCTTCAAAGCGTTGAGCGAGGCACGCAAGCAGACGGGCGAAAAAAGCAATGCGAATCTCGATTCGTTCAACAAATTCGTACAACAGAAAACCGCCCAGCTTCGCAAAGAATACGGCTGCCAGGCCGTGGAATATTCGGTGGAGATGCAGAACGGGCAAGTAAAACTGAAAGCGAAGCCGAAAGCGTGAGGCAAGTACTTAGTAATTAGTATTTGGTACTTAGCTCTTTCTTGCACTTTTCCGCGAGCCGTCAATTTAGATTGAACTAGCGGTCAGTTCACACCATTTGCGAAGGGCTTCCACGCGCTGTTAATTTATCTTTTTCACGCCTCTTCAAGGAGATCGCTTGTCACCGATTCGCCGCGCGATTTTAAGCGTTACTAATAAAACCGGGCTCGTTGATTTTGCTCGGAAGCTGGCGGCAATGCAGGTGGAGCTTATCTCAACCGGCGGCACGGCAAAGCTTCTTCGCGAATCAAGCATCGTGGTTAAAGATATCTCTGAGCTCACCGGTTTTCCGGAAATGATGGACGGCCGGCTGAAGACGCTTCATCCCAAAGTCCACGGCGGGATTTTGCATGTCCGTGAAAATCCAGAGCACGTGGCGGCGGCCCGCAAGCATGGAATCGAGCCGGTGGATATGGTGGTAGTGAATCTGTATGCGTTTGAGCAGACTGCAGCCAAGGCCGGAGTGAAGTTCGGCGACCTGATTGAAAACATCGATATTGGCGGGCCGGCCATGGTCCGCTCAGCGGCCAAGAATTTCCGCGATGTCGCCATCGTGACCTCGCCTGACGATTACCCGGCAATCGCCGACGAAATGGCATCTTCCGCGGCTGGCCTGAGTCTCGAAACCCGCTGGCGTCTGGCGCAGAAGGCCTTCGCCATGACTGCCGCGTATGACAGCGCGATTTCGGCCACGCTGGCGCGAGTCGCGCTTTCTGCGAACAGCGAAGAGGCGGCCAGGTTCCAACATCCTCAAACTGCTCCGGATTTCCCGGATGTTCTCCGTCTCTCCTTCAACAAATTGGCTGACCTGCGCTATGGCGAGAATCCGCATCAGCGAGCGGCGGTCTATTCTGATGGCTCGAAAACGGGAATCGCCAACGCCCGGCAGCTTCAGGGCAAGGAGCTTTCCTACAACAATCTGGTGGACCTCCAGGCAGCCTGGGACCTGGCCCAGGACTTTGACGAGACCTTCTGCGCCATCATCAAACACACGAATCCGGCGGGCGCAGCTACGGGAAAGAACGTGCGCGAAGCGTACATGAAGGCTCTGGAAGTGGATCCGGTTTCGGCGTTTGGCGGCGTGATCGGTGTGAACCGTCCGGTGGATGGGGCTGCTGCCGAGGAAATCGCCAAGCTGTTTGTGGAAGCCATTGCTGCGCCTAGCTTTGATCCGGCAGCGCAGGAAAGATTCGCGGCAAAAAAGAACCTGCGTCTTTTGGAAGTCGCGCCCACGCCTGCCTTGTTTGCTCTCAAACAGGTTTCCGGCGGCATGCTGGTCCAGGATCCCGATATCAAGCCGCTCAACCAATCTGAATTGAAGGTAGTGAGCGGCCGCCGCCCCACCGAGCAGGAAATGCGCGCGCTGATCTTCGCGTGGAAGGTCTGCAAGCACGTGAAATCAAATGCCATTCTGTACGCGCGCGCGGGCCAGATTGTAGGCGTAGGCGCCGGGCAGATGTCGCGCGTAGATTCCTGCAAAATCGGCGCTATGAAAGCCGTGCTGCCTCTTGAGGGCACGGTCGCAGCCTCAGATGCTTTCTTCCCTTTCCCCGATGGCGTTGAAGAAATCGCCCGCGCCGGAGCGACCGCCATCATCCAGCCCGGCGGGTCGGTGCGTGATAATGAAGTGATCGCTACGGCAGACAAGCTGAATTTGGCCATGGTGCTCACCGGCATCCGCCACTTCCGTCACTAGATAAAGAATTGTTATTGCCTGTGAAAGGCCGAATTAAGGCGCTAGAATTAGCAGAATGAAGCGTTCTCCTCACAGGCTGCTTCTTGGCATCCAAGTTAAAGGGATTTTCTGGTTCGTTCTATGAATTCATTTCAGCTTCGTTCTTCTGCCCTGGGTCTGGCACTTCTGACATCTGCAACACTTATGGGGCAGCAAAAAGCTGCGCCTTCGGGTCAACATACCCAGCCAGCGCCCATCCAGCAGGGCTCTTCTCGCGCGCAGAGCACGGCCAAAAAGCCGGACCGCGCGGCCGCCTATTACCACTTTGGCCTGGGCCACATGTATGAAGAAATGATGGTGATGTATGGCCGCTCCGATTACGCCAACAAGGCCATCGAAGAATACCGGCTCGCGATCGATAGCGATCCTTCTTCGGAGTTCCTGAACGCCACGCTGGCCGAACTGTATGCCAAGACGGGCCGCATCCGTGATGCGGTGCTCGAAGCTCAGGACATCCTCAAACGCGATCCCAGTAACCTGGAAGCGCATCGGCTGCTGGGCAGGATCTATCTGCGGTCGCTCGGAGACACACAATCTGGACCCACTTCGCGCGAGGTGCTGCGGCTGGGAATTGAGCAATATGAGGCTCTGGCGCGTCTGGAGCCGAAGAATGCGGACAATCATCTGTTGCTGGGCCGGCTCTACGTCCTCAATAAGGACTACGCCAAGGCTGAAAGCCAGTTCAAGGCGGCCATCCAGACAGATCCGACCTCCGACGAAGCGGTCGTGAATCTCGCGCTGCTTTACAACGAGGAAGGCGATAACAAGAAAGCTGCTGACACCCTCACGTTGGTACCTGATGCGCAACGTACCTCCAAAATCAATTCAACTTTGGGATTTACCTACGAGCAGCAGAAGGAATACAAGAAAGCGATTGCGGCCTACCAGAAAGCGCTGGAGCAAGATAAGGAGAACCTGGACGCGATGCGCGGCCTGGCGCAGAACCTGAGCAACGACAATCAGATTGATGCCGCGCTGCAACAATGGCGGATGGTCCAGGAGGCGGATCCTCAGGATGCCCAGGCGCCCCTGCGCATGTCGGAGATTTACCGCCGAGAAGGCAAGTTTGATCAGGCCATGAGCAGTTTGAAGCGCGCGGAATCGCTGGTCCAGGATTCCCTTGAGGTTTCATACAATGAAGCCATCATCCTGGAGGCGCAAGGCAAGTATGACGAGGCTGCCGCCGTGCTGCAAAGGCTGGTGAGCCGCAACGAATCGTCTGATGGGAACTACAGTTCGGGCGAGCGCAATAACCTGGCTTTGTTCCTGGAACGGTTGGGCAACGTTTATCGCGAAAGCGGAAAAACTCAGCTCGCGCTCGATACTTTCAACAAAATGGTAGATCTCGGAGGTACCGAGGCAAGCCGCGGATATCAGGAGATCATCGACACATACCGCGAGCAGAAGCAGTGGGCGGATGCTACGCGTACCGCGCAGGAGGCAGCCCACAAGTTGCCCGAGGATCGCGACCTGAAGCTCACACTCGCCCAGGAACTGGCTGACGAGGGCAAGCCGGAACAGGGCATCCAAATGGCGAAGGCGCAGCTCTCCGGAAAACCGGAAGACCGCAGCGTCTATTTCGCGCTGTCTCAGATCTACTCGCGGCAGAAGCACTGGAAGGAAGCAGAAGAAGCGCTTCTGGACGCGCAGAAGCTGGCTTCGAAGCCGGAAGACCAGGAGTATGTGTCCTTTCTGATCGGCGCACTTTACGAGCGCCAGAAAAAGTATGAGCAGGCTGAGCGCTCATTCCGCCAGGTCCTGCAAATGGATTCCAATAACAGCATGACCCTGAACTATCTCGGGTACATGCTGGCGGACCGCAACACGCATCTGGAAGAAGCGCTCAACCTGATCAGGCGTGCTGTAGAACTCGATCCGCAGAACGGCGCGTACCTGGATTCTCTGGGTTGGGTCTACTTCCGGCTAGGCAACTACGATCAGGCGGAAGAGAACTTGCGCCGCGCCGCGGACAAAACGCCAAACGATGCCACGGTGCAGGACCATCTGGGCGAGCTTTATGCCAAGACCGGCAAACTCAAGATGGCGGCCGTCCACTGGGAACGCGCGCTTATGGAGTGGAATCGCTCCGTTCCCGGCGATGTTGACCAGCAGGACGTTGCTCGCGTGCAGAAAAAGCTGGAGAGCACGAAGGTGAAGCTGGCACAGCAGCAAACGAAGTAAACCAGATCGGGTCATCGGCACATCGAGTCATCGAGAAATCGGATGACCCCGTTTGGGGTGAATCGAGATTGTTTATTGCTTGAGCGTTCTCCACGAAGCTGTGAAGGATTGCCAGCAACTGGTTGCCTTCATCGTGCAAATCGCTCAATCTTGCCGCTTTTGCGGTGCCGCTTTCAGCCAGAAGCTCAAGCCATAATACCGTTTCATCTGCTTCTTCTATGACGATACCCAGCTTGGCCGTAAACTCCGCTTTTGAGCGCCCCCGGCCCGCAGCCCGGTAATTCGCAGCTATGCTCGTTGCGGATCTAAGAACCTGCCGAGCGAGGACGTCCGCTTTCCGGTTTCGGGGAAGTGCTTGCGTCATGCGGATAATACGTAGTGCAAAAGCCTTTGTTCGCAGCTTCAGTTGCTGATGTTGTTCGAGTCCCATGGTTGGTCATTCTAGCGCCAACATTGGTTCTACATGTGAATTTGCTGTTGGTCAGGTGTAGAGATGGCCCGATGATCCGATCACCAGATCACCCGATCTGTTTTCAATTCTCCCTCTCGTTTACACTAAACTCATGCTTGCCCCCTACGCCTTCCGCGTAGAAGAGAGCCGTGGCCGCCGCTATTCGGAACCGAAGCATCCCTATCGCAACGACTTTCAGCGAGATAGGGATCGCGTGGTCCACTCCCGTGCCTTCCGCCGGCTGGAAAACAAAACTCAGGTCTTCTCTCGCCGCGTATCCGACCACTTTCGCAACCGCCTCACCCATACCATCGAAGTAACCCAGATTTCGCGCACCATTGCTGCGGAATTAGCTCTGAATGAAGACTTGGTGGAGTCGCTGGCGCTGGTCCATGATGTCGGGCATCCGCCGTTTGGCCATGCAGGAGAGCGGCAGTTGAATGAACTCATGTCCGCGTATGGCGAAGGCTTTGATCACAATCTGCACGCGCTGCGCATCGTAGAGCAATTTGAGCAGCGTTATGCCGATTTCCCCGGGCTGAACCTGACGTTTGAAGTGCGCGAGGGGATCGTAAAGCACTCGCGCGACTATGACGCAGCGAAGTATCCGGAGCTTGCAGAATATCTCCTTGACTTGCGTCCCCCTTTGGAAGCGCAACTGATTGATTTTGCTGACGAGATCGCCTACAGCACAGCCGATCTCGATGACGGTGTGGAGGCCGGCATTCTCACCCGTGAACAGGTTCGGCGGGAAGTGCCGCTCTTCCGCACGCTCTATGAAGAAGTTGCCGAGCTTTACCCTGACGCTCCCGAGAAGCTGCGATTCAATGAGACTCTGAAGCGCGTGATGGATACGCTGGTGAGTGATCTGATAGGCAATACCAGCGCAAGGATCGCTGGGGCGGAAGTCGCTTCCGTCGATCAGATACGCAGGATGCCTCACCGGCTGTTGGGCTTTAGTCCGCAAGGTGACGTAGAGAGGCGTGAGCTGAAGCAGTTCCTCTATCAGAACCTGTATTGCAGCCCTGCTTCAAAGGCGGACAAAGAAGATGGCGAGCAGATGATCGCCGAACTTTTTTCGTTCTTTATGAACTGCCCCGAGGAGCTTCCAGACAGCTATCGCGAGCGCACCAAAGCTGAGCAGGCGCCACTGTACAGGACGGTTTGTGATTACATCGCCGGAATGACCGACAACTTCATCCGCCAGCAGCATCACAAATTCTGTCGCGGATCAAAGAAAGTGAAGGTTTGAAGCCACCGCGCTGAGACTTCTAAGACCCCAATTTCGGCTGAAATTAGCATCAGATGCCGGAGTCTTTGGGGGAACCAAAAAGTACAACAACCAGCAGAGGTTCTGCAAAAATTACCTAGTAACAGCCAAAGCAGGGGTGATTTGAATCTGTAAGCTGCTGAAAATACTGGAAAAATGCGAGCGGCAGTTTGGCAATTAGAATGATATTACCAAGAGCGTAGCCTTACGCGCGCTCGGGGGTGGGCTTGCACCCTGTCATTAGCTGCCCCGATGCACGAACAACCCCCGGTTCGGAGGATTTTCCGCATGAAGAAGTCGTATTTATTGTCCCTTTCACTGGCCGCAGCTTTGGCAATTCCCGCAGCGGCACAGCAACCTCAGTCAAGTAATCAGACCGACCAACCGCAGGCGCAGAGCCAGACCCAGGCCCAGAATGCTCAGAGTAGCGACCAGGGCCAGACTGCGACCGGCAAAGAGCCCCTGAAATACGAACGGCACGAGGGCTTCTGGGGCCACATGAACCCCTTCGCCCGCAAAAAGTATGTCAACAAACAGCTTGACCCGGTTCGCGGCCGAGTAAATGAGCTGGATCAGCTTACGGCCAAGAACGCTAAGATGATCGCCGATGTTGACTCGCGCGCGACGGAAGGCATCCGCCAGGCAATGAGCAAGGCGAACGATGCCGATACGCATGCCCTCGATGCCGGCAACCGCGCCAACCAGGCCCAGCAATCGGCCCAGCAGGCGCAGACGCGCATCAACTCGGTTGAAACCACGGTCAGTAAGCTCGATCAGTACCAGCCGATCACCCAGGCTGAAATCCGCTTCCGCTCCGGCCAAACCGCGCTGAGCAAGAATGCCAAGGACGCGCTCGACCAGATGGCCACTTCCCTCAAGAACCAGAAGGGCTACATCGTGGAAGTCCAGGGATTCTCGCCCGGCAACGGCGTAAGCGCGGTTGAAAACTCGCGCGAAATGGCGCAGATGGTGGTGCGGTATCTGGTCCTGAACCACAATGTTCCGGTCTATCGCATCTACACGGTGGGCATGGGCAATGCTCCGCTCCAGGCCGAAGGCGGCAAGATGAAACGCGCCCGCGGCGGCAAGGTCGAGATCAGCCTGCTGAAGAACAGCCTTGGCGATATGGCGGCCAGCAATGACACTGGCGCCGCTCCGGCAAGCACGCAGACCACGCCGAGCACGCAGACCGCACCGGCCAACACTCAGCCTGAGCAGCCGAGCAATCAGCCACCTGCCCAGCCGCAGAATCCTCCGATGTTCTAAGCGCACGATTGATCCATCCTCAGTGCTCAATCTTCCCCTTCCGTCACTCGGCGGAAGGGGAAGTTTTTTGCGCCTCGTCAGACGCGCCGGGTGCGTCATCATCTTGCGACCAACGCGAAATGCTGCTGCTCTCATCCAACTAGCTGGATTTGAAGTCATTATGCGTTCTCTTCTCGCCTTTTCTGCGACTCTTTGCCTTTTAGGACTGCTCGGGTGCGCCCGGCCCAATCCCCGCGACTCATTGGTGAACATGCAGGCGCCGGCCTCCCCAACCCAGGTTCTCGCGGTTTATCAGCCGTGGTGGGGCGATTCATCGCACATCAACGTCGGCTATTCCTCACATGATGAGCCCACGTTGCGGCAGCAGATCACCCACGCACGCGAGCTGAATATCAGCGGATTTGTGGTGAACTGGTATGGCCCGCGGCACGAGTACAATGACAAAACTTTTGCTCTCTTGCAGAAGGTGGCTTCGGAAACGCCCGACTTCAAGGTGGCGGCCCAGTATGACGAAGCTGTCGACCATCCCGGAAGCGCCACCGACGCGGTGATTGTGGACTTGCAATATCTCTATGATCGCTATATCTCGCCTTCAGCAGGCGAGTCCCGTGCCGGATATCTGCGCTATCGCGGACGCCCAGTGATCTTCATCTTTCCAAAAGGTTCAGGCACAGACTGGGACCGTATTCGCCAGGTGACACAATCGTGGTCTGACCCGCCATTGCTCATCTACAAGGACCCAAACCACAAATACAACGATGCGTTTGACGGCTACTATGCCTGGGTGCAGCCCGGCAAGAATGGATGGGCGCGCGATGGCAGCAATTGGGGCGAGGACTACCTGAACTATTTTTACAAAACGATGAAGGACCACTACCCCAACAAAATTGTAGTGGGAGCGGTTTGGCCTGGGTTCGACGACAGCAAAGCATCCTGGGGACGCAATCGTCACATGGCTTACCATTGCGGGCGGACGTTTGAGAATACCGTCCACGTCTTTCACAAGTACTATGGCCCGGATGACCCTGCGGCATTTATTCTGGTTGAGACTTGGAACGATTTTGAGGAAGGCACGGACATTGAGCGCGGCATCAGCCATTGCAGCCGTGACCGGCGCGACGCGGTTGATACGGCGCGAGCAGGGCAGCCCTGAAAAAGACAGGATGGTTTTATGCGTGTACTGGTAACCGGCGGAGCTGGATTCATCGGCTCCCATCTATGCGATGCGCTCCTTGCGGATGGACAACACGTGGTCTGCGTGGACAACTTGGTCACGGGCAGCACCCGCAATATCAGCCACCTGGACCGCGAGCCGCGGTTCGACTTCCGGCAAATTGATATTAATCAACCGTACGACGTCGGTCCGGCGGACTTCATCTTCCAACTGGCTTCGCCTGCAAGTCCCGTGGACTACATGGAGCACGGAATCGAAACTCTTCAGGTAGGATCCCTTGGGTCGTTTCATTCTCTTGAGCTTGCGAAGAAATACCGAGCCAAATACCTCCTAGCCTCAACGTCAGAATGTTATGGCGATCCGCTGGAGCATCCCCAAAAAGAGAGCTACTGGGGGCATGTGAATCCCATTGGGCCGCGCAGCGTCTATGACGAATCCAAGCGTTTTGCTGAGGCCACGACCGCGGCTTATCGCCGTTATCACAAGGTTGACACGCGCATTGTGCGAATCTTCAACACTTATGGGCCGCGACTTCAATTGAACGATGGCCGGGTGATCTCCAATTTCATGAAGCAGGCTCTGCGGTGCGACCCGCTTACGGTTTACGGCGACGGCTCGCAGACCCGCAGCTTCTGCTACGTCAGCGATGAAGTAGATGGTCCTCTGCGCCTGGCGCATTCCGATGTTCACGATCCGGTGAACATCGGCAACCCCAGCGAATTCACCATTCTTGAATGCGCTCACCTGGTGCAGAAAGTGACTGGATCGAAGAGCCCGATCACGTACGAGCCATTGCCGCAGGACGACCCCCGTCAGCGCCGCCCCGACATTACGCGGGCAAAAACTCTGCTGGGATGGGAGCCGAAGATCGATCTTGAAACCGGACTGAAACTCTCAATGGAATATTTCCAGCAGGCGATCGCTCTCGAAGCTGAAGAGAGCGTCGGAGCGGGCCGGCTGGGCGACTGAGGGCCTGTATCATAGTGGTTCAGCCACAGTGATGGATGAATCAATAAGTGATGAACCCCGTCTGGTCGAAACAACGGCCAACGACAGCATCCGCTCTTTTTCTTTTCGTGAGCGCCTCCAACTCTTTTTCATTACCTGGGCCGGCTATCTTCTGATTCGCCTGATCGGGCCCACGCTGCGCGTCAGGGTTCAACTTGAGCCCGGCGCCCTGAGCGATGGCCGGCATGCCGATCGTGCGATCTGGTGCTTCTGGCATCGTTGCGTCATTCCCGCGTCATACCAGTTCCGAAATCTCAACATCGCGGTGATGACCAGCCGCAGCTTTGATGGCGAGTACATTGCCCGCATCATTGAAAAGCTGGGGTTCGCAGCCGTGCGCGGATCGAGCTCACGCGGAGCTGTTGGCGCTCTGCTGGGAATGCGCCGCGAACTTGAGATGGGGCATCCCGTCGCCTTCACCATCGATGGCCCACGTGGCCCGAGATATGTAGCCAAGCCGGGGCCGGTGCTGCTGGCCAAGAAGACTGGCGTACCCATTGACTGCTTTTATGTCGCTCCGGAAAAGGCGTGGGTGCTCAACTCATGGGACCGCATGTTGATTCCCAAGCCGTTCTCCCGCGCTTGCGTTTACATGAGCAGCCCGATTTTGGTTCCCGGTGATGCGAGCGATGAACTGGTGAATGCGCTGCACCAGCAGATGCAGGAAACGCTGGAACGGTGCCGCGAAGGGGCGGAAGCCGCTTGCAAGGCTTAGTTGCTACTCCCCGTCCATTCTCGCTATCGGGCGCGACGAGGTAATATGGTCGCAGACGATCTTGATCGCATCCGCTCAAGATGACTATTCGACTGCACAGAAATTCCCAGCAGTTTAGTTTTCACACTCAAGGACAGAGCTCATTGAGAAGGTTGTGGACGGTAACCGAGAGGCTGGTGTGCTTAAAATCTATCCTTGATGGCCTTCCAAGCTAACCTCGTTTCAAGCTGTGCTCGCGACAGTGTACGATCTCGACCTGAACCTGACAATGCATTTTCATGGACGCATTCTCACGCCTCAGATTTGCTCGTTTGCCAAACAGACGCAACAAAGATAAATCCGAGAGTTGAAAGAATTTAGGGGAAATCCCGAACTCAGCTTAAGGGCACTGCTTGACCGTTAGCGTGACTTGCTGCGAGGCAAAGTGCCCAGTTGCATCGCTCACAGTTAACCCTCCGGAGAAGGTGCCTGTCACGGTGGTAGATCCACTAAAAACGCCGGTGGTCGTGTCCAGGTTAATTGCCACCCATCTACTAGAGAAGAAGCCGAAACCAAGCGGTGCGATACCACCCGCTGTTTGAATTGCGAAGCTATACGGCGTGTTGACGCACGCGTCTGGGAAGATCGGCGGGCTAATAATTTTTACCGGATCAACGACTTGAATCGTTTCCGGTGCACTCACAGTCTGTGGTGGATTACTGGAGTCATTCGCTTGAATGGAAAAAGAGTAGATGCCATCAGTCGTGGCGGTTCCGGTGATTGCTCCGGATGAGCTGAGCGTAAGTCCCGGCGGGAGGCTGCCGCTTACGGTCCAGGAAACGATGCCCGTGGCATTGGTTGCTGTAAGTTGCTGCGAGTAAGACAAACCTCGTGCCGCGGGCTTGAGCGCGATGGTTGCGATCGCCATTGGGGACACCGCCCCCCTAACTCGCAAAGCATAAGTCATGTCCGGCCGGGCATCGCCTCTCCAGTCCAGAACATGAACATAGAACGTAGTCGGGGTGCTCGGCGCTCCGGGTACTTGATAGTCCAGCGCGGAATTTGTATTTACTGGAACAGCACTGATGTCATCGTTAATGCAAGATGAAGCAAAAGTCGTACTGGTATCTCCAGGCTGCCGGCACGTGTTTTGGCGCAAGCCGTTCCCATCGACGATTTCAATGACGGTATCGAGGGGATTCGCGGCTGCGGTCTCGACGTGAACGGTCGCTCCCGATATGGACACCAATTTATAAAAGTCGTTGTCGCCCGCAAGGGGTGCAGCATTTGGAGGGTCGATGTAGGGCGAGATACTCGCAATGATTTGACCGTTGCCGATCGGAGTAGCCGTAGCTACGGTATCGTTTCGGCCGAGCGGTTTGGTCACCGCGATGACAAAGCTATTCTGCGCGGATTGAGGCGTAGGACTCGAGTCTGTGATTCCTACAGTAAACCCAAAACCGGCACCCAACGCAGTCGGCGTCCCACTGATCTGACCTCCACTGGGATCAGGTCCGGTCAACCCGGGCGGCAGCAATCCGGATAGCAGGCTGAAATGATAAGGAGGAATTCCGCCTGTTGCCACTACCCTCCCGCTGAACGGCCGGTTCAATAGGAGGTTGCCGGGGAGCGAGTTCGCTACGCTCAGAGTCGGGGGAACGACGTGGATTGAGACTTGTGCCGTCACGATTTCGGGTGGCGAAAAAGAGTCCTGGATTGTAACGGTAGATGGAAATGTACCGACAGTCTGCGCACTCCCGAAAAAATTCCCCGTTTCATTGTTCAGCTTGATTCCGAAAGGGAGTGAGCCGCCTGTTACTGTGAACGTAAGGGGTTGGACGCCGCCATTAACTTGGAGAGCGGTAAGCGCATTGCCAAATTGCCCAAAAGTAAAGGTTTGAGGCGGAGGCGCCTGGAGCGGGCCGTAAGCTGTGATCGTGAAAATCTTCGTAGCTTTATGCGAGGCTGAATCAGTAGCGGTAGCGACAAAGCCGGCGGTTCCGGCAAAGTTTGCCGTGCCTGATAGCACGCCGGTGCTGGGATCAATAGAGAGCCCGTTGACAAACAGTGCCGTGGACGAAATCGGCGCAATCGACCAAGTCACCGCACCTTCCGCGTTCACCGCGTGCAGGGTGACACTGTAAGCATGATTTTGCAGGGTCCCCGGAAGAATTAAATTGTCACTTATGGAGAGTGCAGCAGCGGTCGATCCACCGCCGCCCTGATTTACCTGTGATGAACCTCCGCCTCCGCCACAGCCGATACACACCAGCAGCATGAGTCCACACATTACCAATCCCGGGATTTTCAGTGAACCCACTCTCACGCCGCCATGTCCTTTGGCAACAACATCCGGTTCATCAGGGGAACCCTGAAAAGCCTGCCCTCGTCTTCAAACTGGTCATAACGCGGAATCGGGCTGTTAAGAATTATGTCGATGCCGGTGATGTTGTCGCCCGCATGTACCGTGATCGTGTCTCGCTGGAGCGGAAAGTCAAATGCAGACTCCTGCTTGTTCCAGAATTCAGGTTGCCCCGGCATCGGGGCAGGCGGGTTAAGCGGCCCGACGCCGGATCCGCCAACGAAATTGCTGTACACCGACTCGACCTCCACGGTGTATGTTCCTGGAGGCACGGCAATCTGGTAAAAACCGATGAGGGCAGGATTGCGCGATCCTGCGGGACTGCCATTGGTATTGTTTTCCGAGGCCGATCCCATACTCGCAGTAACACTCTGCCCGGGATTTCCCGTGAACAAGTATCCGGAAACTGCAGATACTGCTACCCGCCGAGACTCGTCTTCCGGAGTGTTGGGATTATCTATGAGGCGCGCAATCACGTTTACGCCCTGAACCGGCGTCACACCATCGCCAAAAAATATGCTTCCGCTAATCGTTCCGTAGTTGTTAACCGTGGTTGCGGAAGGATAGAGACTCGAAATCCAGGACACATCGTCGGGTGCCAACACTGGTAAGCCGGCGTCCTTTCGAGCTTGGCAGAATTCAACGGGAAACATGAGCGGCAGCCCAGCGAGAGAGTCAGGATCGCACGGAGATGCGCCTGACAACAGGAGGTCGAGATTGATCTGCGAATGCCCGAGCCCGGAAAAGTGTCCCATCTCATGCATGATGGCTTCATCGAACTCGTTCGCGGTAATTTCGAAATCAGGTGGAGAAGACCTGGGAGTGTCTACGCCATCCTGAAACTTCCCGTTCAAGACGATAGCTGAACCAAGTAGAAACCCATTTGTGGTATCGAGGGCACATCCGGAGTTAAACCCAATCACCTCCGGCGGCAGTCCGAGGCTCGCGATCAGGGTGCCATTGGCGTCAAAAATTATCGGGTTCTGTATCCCTGATTTACATGATCCGATTACATCATTGAACTGCTGCGCCGTGGTGAGATCACCGCCCGTATAGCGTCCCGTCGGCAAAAGGTTGCCGATGTTAGAAAACGACAGACTAGCCGTAGGCACTTCCTGCCAAACAGCAAACATGCTCTGAACGCGCTGCACTCCGGCAGCATGATCGATAACAACAACTCCGCTGGGACTGATCGCCATCGGCCCGGGATCTACGCGGTAGGAAATCGGCATCTTTGCCGGATTCCAGGTAAAAGGTTTGCCATCAATCCCAAAAGCAGGACGGGTTCCGACTGGGGGTCCACCCACCACGGTTGGACCACCGGCAACGGCGCAGACTGCGCCAAAGCTCCAGCTGGTAATCAACGCCAACGCCACATCACGGATGCGCATCACCGCGTCCCCACAAAGCTTCGGATTGCCTCTTTCAAGTCGTTCAGCTTAATGGGACCAGCGCGATGTTGCTGCGCTACTGCCAAAGTGTGCGGAGAGAGATGCAGGCCGCGCGTCTGCGCTCGCTGGGCCACTGAATTGAATAGACCGACATTCCCTCTGCCGTTTAGCGCCGTCACGTTTCCCAGATGATCCCTCGAAATCAGGAAGCGACCTTGTTCAAGCCCTACCGGACTGGTTAGTCCATATTCAGAAACGGGTCGCAGGAGAAGAAGTAACTCCTGTCCCTTACCGTAGTCGCCGGCCGCCGCCTTCTGCTGATTGAGGTCCCACACATACTGTCGAAAGGTGATTGTCTTGCGTGGCGGACCTTTGTAAGTCTCCGCTATCCGCATGGTCACGACAACAGTCATCAAGTTGCGGAGCTGGGGATGGGGCTCAAACCTGGCCGATGTCACGTACCCATGCACGATGAGATCCGCCTCCGCCGTCAGTTGGTCCAAGGACCGCGGAACAGTGCGGGCGCTGCTCTGCGCGAAGAAACTGCTAGGCAGGCACACCGTCAAGATTAGGAAGATACAAAACCACGACAGCGAGCGACGGAAAGGCTGATTGAGGTCGGAGGAATATCTACCGTGATACGACATGTACAGGCGAAGAGTCTAGCATTGTGAGTAGCTCGAATCCACCTGAGCAAATGGCGTTTTTTCACTTAATCCTTCAGCAGCATCCCCAGATCGTCATCCTCAAGAGCACCGGGGAAGGGTTCCGGCTCCTCAGTAGACTTCGATCAGGTCGCGCTTCGAATTAGCGCTGAGGCTTTCCCGCTTATGCTGCACCTTTTCGAACAGTAATTGGCTTTCAGGTCTGTCACGTGGATATCAGGCAGGTACGTTACGGTGCCATCGGCGCTCACCAGCACCATCTGCTCGTAGATGATGGCGAAAGCTCCCGTAGCGGTGTCACTGCCCTGATTGAGCGCGAACTGCGTAAAGGTCTTTCCGGCCAGCGAGCTCAGGTCCATAAAATACGCTGCTAACGGCTCCGCCGAAGGGACGCGAAATAGGACAATGTACTTTTCCAGCATTGCTTCTCAATGTGGAGCAATATAATATATGCGCTGGGCCGCCCAGGCGGTGAAAGTGAACGATATTTGACAACTGGAAGCTTCGAGCTCTAGGCGCTGGATCCTGGCGCTCTGAATGTTAATCACGGAGTAACTCTGCGGCCTCCTGGCAAGGCAGCGCGAAATCATATAATTCAACCCCGGGGTGGGATGCACTAAGTCCTTATTTTTCGGGGTTGACCGGGAGGGTGGGGTACCGGGTCTAAGGTTTACCCGGAAGTAAAATCGACGAATCGCTGCGAGCTGCTGCTGGCGAATGGTGGCGAGCACGCTCACTCTCCCATCCACTCTCCCACTGAGCGCAATGACGTAATGTGATCGCACACGATTTTGATTGCGCCCATGATCGGCACTGCCAGAATCAGGCCCAGCGCCCCCCAGATCCAGCCCCAGACTAGCAGTGAGATGGCCACCACCAGCGGATTCAGTTGCAATCGCTTGCCCAGCACCTTGGGATAGAGAACATTCATAGTGAACACATGGAGTCCAAGAACCGTCGCAACAATCGCGATCAGCCCGCCGTCCTTCAACGTGCCCAAGCCGGCAGCCAATGGAGGAATGGCTGCAAGGATCACACCCAGGTAGGGAACCAGGCTCAGAAAGCCGCTGATGAAACCAAGAAAATAAAAGTAGGGCAGCCCCAGCAGGCCGAACACTACCAGACTGATGACGCCCATGAAAATCCCGATGATGAAATTTCCCGTGATAAAACTGCGCATCATCAGGCCGATCTGGCCCACAGTCACGTAAGCGGTGCTGCGGAGTTCCTGCGGAAACAACTGGACAGTCTTGGTCCGGGCATGCTCCTGCCAGCTCAACATGAAATACACCAGAAACGGAATGAACGAAACCGTAAGCGCGAGTTCCGTCACCGTTCCGATGTTCTTGCTGATGAAGCCTGATCCGCCGCTATTTTCCACTTTCACCGGCAAAGCATTCTTCGATTGCTGCGCCTGTTTGGGAAGGATCTTTTCCGTGGTCTGCTCAAGCTTATTGGTCTGCTGCACGATATGCGAGAAGATGCCTCGGATCTTCTCCGAATATTTAGGCAGCTCGTGGCCGAAGCTCACCGCACGGCTGTAAAAGAAATAACTCGCGCCCCAGCACGCCGCAAGCAAAACCAGCACGGCAACCAATGACGCCGCAGAGCGTGGCAGACGAATCCGTTCGAGGAGCGATACCAGCGGCTCCAGCATAAATGCCAGCAGAATGGAAACCATCAGAGTGACCAGAACCAGCTTGGCGAAATAGCAGATGGCCAGCACCACGGCAACGCCGATCACGATCTGCGCTACCGACCCTGCGTGCAGCGCCTCGCCCAATTTGCGGTCTTCCTGTTTCTGGTGCTCGAGTTCCGTGACCGTGGCTTCCTCGGGTGGCGCCGGCCGTGGCGGAACAATGCGGTTTGCGGCCATGAATGTAAGATGCAGGCGGCCCTATAATCGCCGGTGTGGACCTCCCCGGACGCATTCTGGCCATTGATTACGGGTCGCGGCGCATGGGTTTGGCTGTCTCCGATCCGCTGGGCATTACAGCACAAGGGCTTGACACTCTTGAGCGCAAGAACAAGCGCAGCGATTTCGCCCGCCTGGAGAGGGTTCTGCGCGAATACCACGTAAGCGAGATTGTGCTCGGCCTGCCACTGCGCATGAGCGGGGAGGAGGGCGCGCAGTCGCAGAAAGTGGTTGAATTTGCGGAGGAACTGCGCCGGCGTTTTGCCCTCCCCGTTCACCTCTGGGACGAGCGGCTCACATCCGCCGAAGCCAACCGCCTGCTCCGCGAAGCAGAACTCAGCATTCAGAAGCGCGCCCAGGCAGTGGACCGTATGGCTGCCACTCTGATCTTGCAATCGTGGCTTCAGGCTCATGGCTCAGTGGGCAATCAGGACTCGCCGCAGCCTGAGCGCTGAGAAGTCCCGTGAGCAGGCTCCGCAGATCGTGCCAGCACGCCCGGCCAACTCTGCGTAGAGAAATGCCCTTCCAACCTGTAATCGTGCTCTCCGGTGCATGTCCCTCCGTTTGGTTCCCTCGGTGGTTTGCGGCTGAGAGAAGATGACGGCCCGCTAAAATAGAGGCAGCCCAAGCTTCAAAGTATGGCGAAATTTATTGGCAGATTGATTGTCGTGTTGTTGCTGGTCGGCGCAGCCCTGCTGGCCTATGCCATCTATGTTCCCGCGGGTCCCACGCAGGAGAAGCTGGTGCAATTGAAGTCGCACACTTCAGCCCGCCACATTGCCGCTGAACTGCGCGACGCAGGTATCATCCACAGCCAGGCTGCCTTTCTGCTCTGGCATTACACGCATGGACGCAAGGCGCTCAAGGCCGGCGAATATGCCTTCGAGCACCCGGCGCGGCTGAAGGAAGTCTATGACCGGCTGACGCACGGCGACGTTTACGTTCACACGCTAGTGATCCCGGAAGGCTACAACATGTTTGATATTGCCCAGGCGATTGAAGATGAAGGCCTAGGCAAGCGCGAAGATTTCCTCAACATCGCGCACATGGACGTTTCGCTGATTCGCGATCTCGATCCCGAGGCGCCGACTCTCGAAGGGTATCTTTTCCCCGACACTTACCACTTCACGCGAACGCAATCACTGCACGACATTGCGGCTGTGATGGTGCACCGCTTTCGCCAGAGTGCGCGAGATGCCGGGTTGACGCAGGACGTCCACAACATCGTGACTATGGCCAGCATTGTGGAAAAAGAAACCGGCGTGGACGCCGAACGTGCTGAGGTTGCCAGCGTGTTTTATAACCGGCTGAACCGTCACATGGTGCTGGCCACCGATCCAACCGTCATCTACGCGGCGCTGTTGAATAACCGCTACCGTGGCACGATTTACCGATCAGACTTGCAGTTCGAGTCGCCGTACAACACTTACCGTAATCAGGGGCTGCCGCCTGGGCCGATCTGCAATCCCGGCAAGGCATCGCTTGAGGCGGCCATACATCCCGCCAATACAACGTACTTGTTCTTCGTCAGCGACAACCAGGGGCATCACCGCTTCTCTTCCACACCGCAAGAGCATGCACGAAATGTGGCCGCGTATCGGCGAGCTGTGGCCGGCGGTGGCGTGAACCGCTAACGCGATC
>DATEGH010000057.1:0-11613 GCA_035280185.1 Terriglobales bacterium | reverse complement strand
ACAAGTGTCAGGGCATGACTTCAGTCGTGCCGTCTTGAGAAAAAGAATCTCGGGTTTTAGCCCCTGAAAAGCTGCACCGTCGTTTCTCACAACCAACCTTTCACCCTCGCGATTCGCGCAGCCTCCACGCGATTCCCAGCGCCCAGTTTGCTGATTGCTTCAGAAAGATAATTACGCACGGTCCCTTCAGAAAGCCGCAACGCCGCCGCAATTTCCATCCCCGTTGAGCCCTCGGCAGCCAGTCGCAAAACCTGCCGCTCACGATCCGTAAGCGGATCCTCTTCACTCCAGGCTTCCGTCGCCAGTTCCGGAGCAATCACACGCTGGCCTGCTGCAACCCGGCGGATAGCATCGGCCAGCGCCGCCGCGGGAGAGTCCTTCAGCAGATATCCTGCGGCGCCGGCCTGCATCGCGCGCCGCAAATATCCCGGGCGCGCAAACGTAGTAAGAATGATCACTCGCGAGGCCAGTCCGCGACGCTTGATTTCCGTTGCCAGTTCCAGGCCGGTCATCTCCGGCATTTCGATATCTGTGAGCACCACCTGAGGGCTCTGCTTCAGCGCGAGCTGGAGCGCCTCTCTGCCGTTCTTCGCCTGGCCCACCACTCGCACGTCGCGCTCGATCTCCAGCAGTGCGGCCAGCGCCCCCAGCACCATCCCCTGATCTTCCGCAATCACAACGCTGATGCTCATGGTTTCTCCAAAGGCAGCGTAATCAGCAGCCGCGTGCCTGTGTCCACTTCGCGCTTCAAACTGCCGCCGAGTGCCTCCACGCGCATCCTCATTCCGGAAAGGCCCACGCCTTCCGCGCCCGTCGCGCCGCAGCCGTTGTCCTTGATTTCCAGTCGGCATGAGCCGTTGTTCTGGTGCAGAACCAGTTCGCACACGGTTGCCCCGGCATGGCGAATCACGTTGGTGACAGCCTCGCGCAGCGCCAGCGCCAGCACTCCTTCGTGAGTGGCGGGAATCGAAGTTCGTGTGATCTCGCAGTTGACCTGAACGCCGGCCGCGCGCAGCACTTCCACTGCATGCGAAGCCTCGGCTTCCAGGCTTTGCGCCTGATAGCCGCGCACCGTGCTCCGCACCTGCGCCAGCGCTTCGCGCGAGATGCGTTCCACTTCCTTGATCTCAGCCGACGCACGAACTGGATCGACATCGGCGAGCTTCGATGCAAGCTCCGACTTGAGAATGATCACCGAAAGCGTATGCCCCAGCACGTCGTGCAGATCGCGCGCGATGCGTTCCCGCTCCGCCACTTTCGCCATGTGCTCGACTTCTTCGTGCGCCAGAAGAAGCTTCCGATTTTGCCGCCGGCGCTCCGCATAATGGGTGTCCACCGCGCCGATCAGCACTGTGAAGATCACAGCCGGAGCCCAGAAGTAAGCCGGAAGTCGCAACAACCACGTTTCGGCGGCGATGATGGCCAGCAATGCCGCAATGATCCACACCGCGCGTTTTGGGCTTCCTGCTTCGCCGGCGAACGCAGCCGCATAAACGAAATAGACGCACGCGCCGGCATTGCTCGGCGCGAATAACACTCCCAGCAATGCAATCCCAGCGATGATCCACAGAAGCTCCGCACCTTTCGCCCAGTACCCGCGGAAGTAGAGAACAATCAGCACCCCCATGCCCAGGAGGTCGAGCGTCCACTCACGCGCGCCTGCTTTGGACAGAAACGCGACGAGCGGGACCTCCAGCACATAAATCAGCCAGACAAACGGTATCCAGCCAATCTCTTTATCTTTGGGCAGAAGTCGCATGGTTGCTTACCCGTACATTTTGGCATCCTGGCGGGCGAATCCGCGACCCGCCAGCCAGAGAAATACAATCGTAAACGCCGCCAGCGCCAGCGCGTGTTGCAGGATACTTCCTGTGCCTGAGGCCCCCGCGAACCTCAGCGCGAGTTTACCCAAATGATACGGAGGCATGAATATCGCCGATTTCTGCAGCACCTTGGGAAGTAGTTCCGGCGGAATCCACAGCCCGGAACAGAACGAAAGCGGCAGGAAAATCAGGTTCACCACAACCGGCGCCGAGTTCGGCGGACACCAGCAGCCGATAGCCAGACCCAGCGCGCCAAACGGAATCGAGCCCAGAACCAGAATCCCCAGAATCTCCATCGCCTGCAATGGCGCGAGATGCACTCCGCCAAATGCAATCCCCAGGGCCATCATTGCAAGCACTACGATGCCACTGAACGCCATGGACATCACCGTCTTCGCCGTCAGATACGCCAGCGGCGGCATCGGGCTGGCCTGCTTCACTTGCAGCCATCCGAATCCGCGCTCCTGCGAGATCCCGACGGCAAAGCCGAACATGGCAGCACCGATCACACCGAAAGCGCCGTAGGTCGCCATCATGTAGGTGCTCACCGAAATCGAATCCAGATGCTGGCCGCGATTGAAGATCAACCCGAACATCACGTAGAACGCCAACGGAAAGCAAAGCGTCGGAATCACGTACGCCGGCATGCGCAGCGTTTTCAGGAACTCGTACTTTGCTTCATTGCCGTAAAGACGAATCGTTTGCCCGCTCGAAAGGCGCGGAATTGCGGCACTCTGGCTGCTCATGCGGTCACCCCCTGCACGTGGTTTTCTGCTTCGATAATCTTCAGGAACGCCTCTTCCAAACTGCTGTTGCTCACTTCGAGCCCGGCGATGGAAGGATCGCGCACAAACAGCTCGCGCAGCACCGGCTCAACTTCCATGACTTGGAGTTCGGTACGCGATTCCTGCCGCGAAACTTTGCTCACTCCGGGCATGCCGCGAAGCTGATCTTCATTGAGCGAAGTTACGCAGCGAATCTTGCGCATCGCGGTCCGCGACTTGATCGCCGCTGACGTGCCCTTTGCAACCACTGATCCCTGGTTGATCACGATCACGCGATCGGCCAGCGCGTCCACCTCTTCCATGTAGTGCGTGGTCAGCAGCACGGAGCGGCCCTGCCGCACCAGGCGGCGTATCTGCTGCCACATAAGTTGGCGCGTGCTCACGTCAAGACCGACTGTCGGCTCGTCAAGAAACACCAGACCGGGATTGCCACAGATGGCAAGGGCAAACAGCACGCGCTGCCTTTGTCCGCCGGAAAGCTCGCCAAATAACCGGTCTTCGATCCCTTCCAGCCCTGCGCTCTCCACAATTTCCTCAAATGAAAGAGGCTCAGGGTAGTAGCTGCGGAAGAGATCCACATGTTCGCGCACTTTCAGTGTCTCCGGCACCTTCGCCACTTGCAGCATGGCGCCGATCTGAGTCCGCGCGCCGGGACTACGCGGGTCCTGCCCGAAAATTTGTGCTGTGCCGGAATCAGGGCGAGAGAGCCCCAGCAGCAGCCGGATCGCAGTAGTTTTGCCGGCTCCGTTCGGCCCGAGCAGAGAAAGCAGTTCTCCCCGCCGGACGTTGATGTCTATACGCCGCAGTGCGGTCACCGCCCCAAATTTCTTGGTCACTCCGCGAAGTGACGCCACACTGCCGGCTTCGGCTTTTTCGGGAATTCTTACTTCAGGATCCATAGCCACTCCTGTCTTCATGTCACGAGTGTCGGCTATAGACGCGCGCTGGATAAGTGGAGAACGTCACAAATCGGAGATGACAATTGTCAATCGCTACTGCACCTTTGGAACCGCTAAAGCCCTGCTAAACCGTGCTATTCTGGCGCTCTGGATTCCCTCGCATGAAGTTTCTCTATTCATGGCTTCCCGAGTTGCAGATCGGGGGCAAGACGCTGGTCGCCCGCGTGCTATTCACGTTGCTTATTGTTGCAGCGGCGTTGTTGGGAACCATGGTAGGACTTCTGGTTGTTTACTCCACTGACTTGCCGCAGATCAGCGAACTGGAACGTTATCGTCCCAGCACCATCACCGAACTCTACGACAGCAAAGGACGGGTGATCGGATCATTTGCTCTGCAGCGTCGCGTGCTCGCGCAGTACGACGATTTTCCCAAGGTGCTGCGCGACGCCATCCTTTCCACCGAAGACAAGAGCTTTGAAGAGCACTGGGGCATCAACTTCTGGCGCGTGCTGGGCGCCACCTACAGAGACGTGGCCTCAAGCTCGCGCGCGCAGGGCGCTTCCACGCTTACCATGCAGCTTTCCCGCAACCTGTTTCTCTCGCCGGAGCGGCACTTCAGCCGCAAGATCCAGGAAGCCATGCTGGCCATGCAGATTGAGCGCCACTTCACCAAAGAGCAGATTTTTACTCTCTATTGCAACAAGATCTTCCTCGGCCATGGCGTTTACGGGTTTGAAGCCGGCGCAGAGTTTTATTTCAACAAGCATGCGCGCGACCTGACGCTCGAAGAAGCCGCGCTGCTCGCCGGGCTTCCCAAAGCGCCGGTCTATTACTCGCCCATCAACTTCCCTGAGCGGGCGATGCGCCGCCGCAACCTGGTCATCAACAACATGCTGGAAGATGGCAAGATCACGACTCAAGAAGCGGGACGCGCCAAAGCTTCTCCGCTTCGCTTAAATATCCAGCAGGAGAACACTCCCGCTCCCTATTTTGTGGAGGAAGTCCGGCGCTATCTCGAACGCAAGTACGGCGCAGACCAGGTGCACGAGGGCGGCCTTCGCGTCTACACTTCGCTCGATCTCGACTTGCAGCGCGCGGCCAACCAGGCCGTGCTCGACGGTTTGGCCGCATACGAGCGCCGCCACGGCTGGCGCGGACATCTCACCAACATTTTGCCCGGCGGAGAGAAGCTGAATAAATACGAGCATCCCGACTGGTCGCAGCCGATCACAGCCGGCGAGTACCTCCATGGCCTGGTGGTGGATGTGAGCCGCAAATCGGCGAAGGTAAAATTCGGACGCTACTTTGCGCAGCTTGGTCCGCCGGAAACGGCGTGGACCAAAATTCAGCAGCCGAAAAAACTGTTCGTGCCGGGGGACTTGGTTTATCTGAAGGTGCTTTCGCTGGCGAATGACAGTGCAGCCCGCGTCGCTCTGGAGCAGGATTCCGGCGTGCAGGGCGCGTTGTTGGCGATTGAGAACGAAACCGGCGACATTACAGCCATGGTCGGCGGCCGCAGCTTTGAAGAATCAAAGTTCAATCGCGCCATCCAGGCGGAGCGCCAGGTCGGCTCTTCTTTCAAACCGTTTGTATACACCGCCGCCGTCGATGAAGGCGCGAAGCCGGATGACTTGATTCTGGACGAACCAGCTACCTTCGACAGCGCCGGCACTCCTTACACTCCGCACAACTTCGACCACCGCTACGAAGGCAATATCACGCTGCGTCGCGCGCTCGCCGATTCGCGCAACATTCCTGCTGTCAAGCTGGCGCAGAAGGTCGGCATGGATACTGTCGCGGAGTACGCGCGTAAATTCGGCATCGCTTCCCCCCTGCCGCCTTATTTGCCTGTAGCGTTGGGCGCCGCCGACCTCACGCTCTATGAGCAGACCTCGGCTTTCAGTGTCTTTCCCAATGATGGCGTCAGGATCGAGCCGCGCTTCGTGCGCAAGGTCACAGACTATGAAGGGCACGTCCTTGAAGAGGACTATCCCGAGGCCCGCGACGTTATCAGCCAGCAGACGGCCCGCACCATGGTTTCACTTCTCCAGGGTGTCGTGCTGCATGGGACAGCTTCCGCTGCGCGCCGCCTCAACCATGCCCTCGCGGGAAAAACCGGCACCACCAACAACTACACTGATGCCTGGTTCGTCGGTTTCTCTCCCAGCGTGACGTGCGGAGTGTGGGTCGGATTTGATGAGAAGCGCCCGTTGGGCGACGACGAAACCGGCGCCAAGGCGGCTCTCCCCATCTGGATCGATTTCATGCACGTTGCCATCAGCGCCGGCGCGCAGAAGCACGAGGCGTTCCTGCCCCCCGCCCATTCTGGCCGTCCGCAGGTTCTAGCTCAGAAGCGCGCCGCCGTGGCCGTGCCGCACCATTCCGGAGACGCGGAGGTCCACTGAGTGCTTCGCAAGCTCTTTCAGTACCTCCTGCTTGCACTGGTGCTGCTGCTGGTTTTTCTCGCGTCTGCGCTGCTGGCCATGCGCTTTGCCATCCACGGTCGCGAAGTTCAAGTGCCGAAGCTTGCAGGCATGACTCCCTCGCAGGCAGAGCGGTTGGCCAACGATGAGGGTCTCGTATTTTCGATTGGCGGACGTTTCTACAGCCAGGATGTTCGGGCGGGCCACATCATTTCCCAGGCGCCGGCAGCCGGCGCTACCGTCCGTCGTGGATGGAAAGTCGTCGCGTCAGAGAGTTTGGGGCCGCAGCGGGCCGCTGTGCCCAATCTTCTCGGCCAAAGCTATCACGCGGCAGCCATCAACCTGGGGCATCGCGGTCTCGAGATCGGGAACGTTGTCACCGTGCATTTCCCCGGAGCGCCGCCGCAGGTTGTAGTCGCGCAGAATCCCCGCCCCGATTCCAACGATGTTTCGTCACCCAGAGTAGACCTCGTTTTTTCCGCGCCGGATAACGGCCAGCAGTTCGTAATGCCAAATTTTGTGGGCCAGCTTCTGCCCAAAGCCGCCAAAGCTGTGGAGGAAGCCGGGTTCGAGTTGGGGAAATTGACGCCCGACGCCTATACCACCGATGGCCATCTCGCTGCTGTCCCGATCGCGCGCCAGTACCCGCCTGCGGGAGAGAAAGTTACAACAGGGACCAAGATTTATTTTGGTTTGAAGAAGGAAGAGAAGACCGGGTCAGGACAGCTTCAAAGGTAATCCGCCGTACCTTCGCGTCCTTTGTGGTTTCATTGTCTTTCCAGAATTGCGGCGAAGAATCCATCACAGGGATGCACTCCCGGAATCGTTCTCAGAAATTCTCCTTTTACCAAGGTCGCGACATCCGGCCAGATGACTTCGCCTGAATTGCGTAGATGGTCCAGTTCCTCCGCCACCGGAATCAAATGAAAATCGGTATTGTCCTCGAGACACTCCGCCACCACATCTTCGTTCTCTTCCGGCTCAAGCGAACATGTCGAATAGATCACGCGGCCGCCGCCGGTGGCGTGCTTCATCGCCGCACGCAAAATCGACACCTGCCGCGCGTGAAGATCAGGAATGTCGATGGGCTTGAGCCGCCATTTTATTTCCGGGTTACGCGCCAGCGTTCCGGTGCCGGAGCAGGGAACATCCGCCAGCACGCGCTCGAACTCCGCCGCGAAAGGAAGTTGCAAGGCATCTGCTGTGAGCACCTGCACATTCTGCTGCGGAGCCATCCGCCGCAGGAGCCGCGCTCGATGAGCATGCAGTTCTGCTGCTACGATCTCCGCTTCCGGAAACCGCGTTGCCAGCGCCGCGGTTTTTCCTCCTGGCGCAGCGCAGCAATCAAGAATCCGCCTGCCCCTCCCGACGAGCGCGGCCACAAGCTGTGAGCCTTCATCCTGAATAGCCACTCTTGCGTCGCGAAACAGGGAGGTGCGCGTCACATCCCCGGCGATCACGCGGCGGGCATTCTTCATCAGCACGCCGGAAGTAAGCTCTACGTTTTCGCAGCAAAGCGTATCGTCATCCGTTGCACTGCTCAGCCTCAGGACAGTCTCCGGAACCTGCTGATCGTAGTCGCAGATCTTCAGCGCGACGTCCGAGCCAAACTGTTGCATCCATCTCTGGACCAGCCAGTCCGGATGCGCAAACACTTCCGCCGGCGTTCTTTGGTTGCTGATGCGCTTTCCTGATTTGTGCTGCGCCAGAATCTTGCGCATGACGGCATTTGCCAGCCCCGCAGCGGACGTCTTCCTGCCCTGTTTCACCAGCTCGACCGTTTCATTCACTGCCGCATGGGAAGGAACCCTGCTGAGAAACATGATCTGATACGCGCCCATGCGCAGTGCTGTCACGACTTCCAAGTCAAGTTTGGCGAAAGGTGTAAAGCTGAATTGCGCAATCTGCTGATCCAGAAGCAACCGCCAGCGCAGCACTCCCATAACGATTTCAGTCGTGAGGTTGCGGTCGGCCTCAGAAAGCTTGTCCATTGACGCTGAATGCAGAAGTTCCACAGCGTAAGCCTGTTCGCGTTCTACCCGCAGCAGAATGTTAAAAGCGGCAATGCGCGCGGGCGCAGGCATGTCAGCCCAAATGCTCGCCCGTAAGAGGCCGGTATCCATTGATGAACTCGCGGGCCGACATCGCCTTCTTGCCTTCCGGCTGCACCTCCAGAAGTTCGAGCCAACTGCTGCCGCCGCAGCCTGCAATCAGGCGGTCTGCCGTGACGCGTAGCTCTCCCGGAGCAGCTTTCCCATCTTGGACTGGCCGCGCTGCTATGAGCTTGAATCCTTTCCCGCGAAAGCGCGTCGTCGCTCCAGGCCACGGCTGAAATCCCCGCATGCGATTGTAGATTTCCTCGGCCGTGCGGCTGAAGCCTACCAGGCCATCCTCTTTCTTCAGCAGCGGCGCAAGCGTCGCTTGTGAGTCGTCCTGTGAAATGGGACGAACGGTCTCTGATTCCAAACCACGAAGAGTCTCGATCAGCAGGTCCGCGCCCACTTCGGCAAGCTTCGGAGAAAGAGAAACTGCAGTGTCTTCTCTCCCAATCGCGAGTTCCCGCTGCAAAAGGATGTCGCCCGTATCCAGGCCTTCATCAAGCTGCATGGTAGTTACGCCGGTCAGCGTTTCACCATTGGCGATGGCCCACTGAATCGGCGCGGCCCCTCGATACTTCGGCAGCAGTGACGCATGAACGTTGATGTTGCCCAGCGGTGGAAGGTGCAACATCCATGGCGGAATGATTCGGCCATAGGCCACGACAATGATTGCATCAGGCTTCAGCGAAGTGAGCCGCTGCTGAAATTCTGGATTGCTCTTGATCTTCTCCGGCTGAATTACCGGCAATCCCAGTTGCTGCGCTCTCTGCTTTACCGGGGGAATGCCCAACTCCAGTCCGCGGCCCTTCTGACGGTCCGGCTGGCTCACCACGAGCTGAATTTCAAAACCGGCTTGGGCCAGGTGTTCCAACGACGGGACGGCAAACAGCGGTGTCCCGCAGAAGACCAGCTTCATGCCCACTCGCCGGCGCGCATCAGCTTCTTGATTTTGCGTTTCATGATGTCACGTTTGAGCGCGCTTACGTGGCTGATGTAGAGCTTGCCGTTCAGATGGTCGGTTTCATGCATCAGGGCGCGCGCCATCAGTTCTTCGCCCGTGGTCTCAAACCAGTTGCCTTCCAGGCCCTGCGCGCGCACCGTGACGATGTTAGGACGGGTAACGTCTTCGCGGAACTCGGGCAGGCTCAGGCAGCCTTCGCTTCCGCGTTGCTTGCCTTCGGTGCGGATGATCTCGGGATTAATGAGCACCAGCTTGTCTTTGGGATCTTCCTTGAAATTAATATCAATCACCACGATCCGCTTGCTGATGCCGATTTGCGGCGCGGCCAGCCCAACGCCGTGGGCCGCGTACATGGATTCAAACATGTCTTCGGCGAGCTTGTTCAGTTCCTCGTTGAATTCCGTAATAGTTTCTGCCGGTGTTTCGAGAACGGGATCGCCGTATTTCACAATGGGATAGATCATGCTCAGAAGGTCTTCAGTTGTTGCTTATATCCGTCGAAGTTGCGCAGCGTTTCCACCATCGAGTCGCCGCCGAACTTCTCCAACGCGCAGCGAACCAGCGTGAGCGCGACCATCGCCTCCGCCGCTACGCCGGCTGCCGGAACCACGCACACATCGGAGCGCTCATAGGCCGCCTTCACTGGTTCGCGCGTTGCAAAATTTACGGACGCAAGCGGACGCCGAAGCGTGGAGATCGGTTTGAGGTAGCCTCGCACCAGGATGTCCTGCCCATTCGAAACACCGCCTTCAATACCTCCCGCGTGATTGGATGCGCGCGAAAACCCGGTAAACTGGCTCCCGGCGTAGCCGATCTCATCGTGCACCGTGGAACCGAAAGAAAAAGCTGAACCGACGCCTGTCCCAATCTCCACGGCTTTTACAGCCTGCAATGACATCACTGCCCCGGCCAGCAGCCCGTCTAAACGCTCGTCCCATTGCGCGTATGTGCCCAACCCCGGAGGAACGTTGTGCGCCACCACTTCAAAAACCCCGCCCACTGAGTCGCCAGTGCGCAGTGCCTGGTCCACCTCGGCTTTCATCCGCTGTTCGGCGGTGGCATCAGCGCAGTTCAGTACGATTTCGTTTTTCAAGCTGAGTTCGGCGATCTTGCTCCATTCCACTTCCGTGTTTTCCAGGCGGGCCCCGCCCACGGCGATTACATGGCTGAGCACTTCCATGCCAAGCTCCCGCAGAAACTGTTTTGCGATCCCCCCAAGCGCAACCCGGCCTGTGGATTCGCGCGCTGAAGCCCGTTCAAGGACGTACCGCGCCTCAGGGAAGTTGTACTTCAGCGCTCCCGCCAGATCCGCATGCCCCGGACGCGGAGAGGCGACGGCCTTGTGTTTCTCCGCATCGCCGGCCGCGACGGGGAGCGATTCCTGCCAGTTTTTCCAGTCCTTATTCTCGATCAGGATCGCAATGGGCGAGCCGATGGTCTTTCCCTGACGGACGCCGGAAATGATGTGCGCCGAATCCTTCTCGATCCGCATGCGTCCGCCGCGGCCGAATCCCTGCTGTCGCCGCCACAACTCACGGTCAATGGAGGCCTGGTCGATGGCCAAGCCGGCAGGCATTCCGGAGAGAAAGCCCATCAAGGCTTCTCCGTGGGATTCGCCGGCAGTGTAATAGCGCAGCATAGGTGTTGGCAGAAACCATTGATTGTAGCTGAAGGCTTGGCGCCATTAAAAAAGCGGGCCAACCTGGCCCGCCCTTCGTCTGTACCTGCAATTACGCAGCGTGCCGAATCTTGCTGCGCACAAGATTGCGCGTTTTATCGTCAATATTGGTCAGGTTGTGCTGCTCGCGGCCATGCTGCTCGGCCCGGCGCAGAATCTCGTCTTCGCTTGATGCCCGGGTCTGCCACTGGCACTCGGTGAAGCCCGCATCGGAGCAACGGAAAGAGTAGTCGTCTTTGTTGCCGGTAACCCGGCCGGGCTCGGAAATATCGGATCTCTTAATTTCTGCCATGCATGTCCTCCTTATCTCCATTCTCTTGCGATTCCAGAGCGGGATGGGGAGAATTCGCAAGCTCCTGTCTGCGTGCCGAGCGACTTCATGCCGGCGGATTGACATGGAAAAGCGGCCACTCTTACAATCAAATTGGCTGCCGAACCCTTCGCTCGCGCAGCATTCTTTTTGTCCTGCTGTTTTTCCCCAGCTTTGGCGGTGTAGCTCAGGTGGTTAGAGCGACGGTCTCATAATCCGTAGGTCGTTGGTTCGAGTCCAACCGCCGCCACCAAGCAATGGTCCTTAGCACTATCCCTTGGGAGGTGCAAGGACATGCAACACAAGATAAGGCCCGATCATGGCACGAGCCACGGAAATTCATCCGTAGGTCTCGTTTCTCAGCTAAGCAATTTCTCTCAGCAAGAAGATTTGGGCGACGTTAGCCAGCATCTTCTCCGGCCAATTCCTGAGAAAGCTGCAATTCGCATCATGCCCGGAGCGCAGCATCGTTCGGGCGGCGGCGAACTGAGACTTCCGCCAGGGCGCGTTCAGGTTGTCAACATCGAGCAGCTTGCCGACGCCTTGGACGACGGCAATGCGAGGCGCGGCTGGTTCCTGGATAACTACAACGCCTACACGCAAGCCTGCACTCAGGCAGAGCTGGCTGTCGAATC
>DATEGH010000056.1:0-9090 GCA_035280185.1 Terriglobales bacterium | reverse complement strand
AGGTTTGCCTGTGCAGTCTGATCCCCGCAATCTTCGGAGAGAGTCCTGATGGCTGGTGTTGTTTCTCCGGTCGCGCGCGGCGTGCCTCCCATCCGCGCGGGACAAGGTCATTCCTTCTTCTGGCGGCGCCTCCATTCCCTGAGCGGCATTGTTCCGATAGGCGCGTTTCTTCTGGAACACTTCATTTCCAATGCATTCGCCACGAATGGTCCTCATGCCTATGCCGACCAGGTCAAGTTCCTGACCGGACTTCCATTCCTGATTTTTCTGGAAGTCTTCGGGATCTATGTTCCGCTGCTATTCCACTCGTTGTACGGCTTTTACATCTGGTATCGCGGCGACTCCAATGTCTTTTCTTATCCACTGCACGGAAACTTCATGTACTCGGCCCAACGCTGGACAGGCGCCATTGCCTTCTTCTATATAGGCTGGCACACCTACACGATGCGTTTCAGCGGAATCCACCTGATCACCAACAGCCAGGCGGCATTTCACAAAGTACAGGTGGAGTTGCAAAACCCGTGGGCGCTTGCCTTTTATGTGATCGGAATCATTGCCGCCTCGTGGCATTTCGCTTATGGCCTTTACCTGTTCTGCGCTAAGTGGGGGATCACGGTGAGCAACCGCTCGCGCAGGGGAATGCTTGCCTTCAGCACATTGGTCGCGATTGCGTTCATCGCTGTCGGTTTTGCCACAGTGGCTGCGTTTTTTAATCCGCAGTGGCGCAACACTCCGGAAAAGCTGCCGTCGTCACCTCCGGCGATTGAGTCGGGCGCGCACGGAGGACCGAGATAGGCACACGGAGCAGCTCCATTAACGGGCTTCAAAAAACATGGCAGGGACAAAAATTCCAAAGATTATCGTAGTAGGCGGCGGCTTGGCAGGCCTCTCAGCAACTATCAAAATTGCCGAAGCCGGCGGCCACGTGGATTTATTTTCCATTGTGCCGGTCAAGCGCTCTCATTCGGTTTGCGCGCAAGGTGGTATCAATGCGGCAAAAAACCTGAAAGGCGAGGGCGACACCACCTGGCAACACTTTGATGACACGATCTACGGTGGCGACTTTCTGGCGAATCAGCCTCCAGTAAAAGCCATGTGCGATGCCGCTCCGGGCATCATTGATCTGCTCGACCGCATGGGCGTTCCCTTCAACCGCACTCCGGAAGGCTTGCTTGACTTCCGCCGCTTCGGCGGGACGCTCCACCATCGCACCGCGTTTGCCGGCGCGACCACCGGGCAGCAGCTTCTTTATGCGCTGGATGAGCAGGTCCGGCGCTATGAGTCGGAAGGGCGCGTCACCAAGTATGAGCATTGGGAATTTCTGAGCGCGGTCCTGGACAATCAGCGAGTCTGCCGTGGCATCTGCGCCATGGACCTGCGCAGCATGGAGGTCCGCACCTTTCCCGCCGATGCCTTGGTGGTCGCGACCGGCGGAATCGGCGCCATTTTCGGGAAGTCCACCAACTCTGTTGTGTGCACCGGAACGGCGCAGTCAGCGCTGTACCAGCAGGGCTGCTATTACGCCAATGGCGAGTTCATCCAGGTGCATCCGACTTCCATCCCCGGCGAAGACAAACTTCGCCTGATGTCGGAATCCGCGCGCGGCGAAGGCGGCCGCATCTGGGTTCCAAAGAAGGCGGGAGATAAGCGCGATCCCAATACCATTCCTGAAACGGAACGTTGGTACTTCCTGGAAGAGTGGTACCCGAAGTACGGCAACCTGGTGACCAGAGATGTCGCTACCCGGGCCATTCACAAAGTGGTTTACGAACATGGGCTCGGCATTGACGGCCAGCCGATGGTCTATCTTGACCTGACACACATTGACCGCGCCACGCTCGACCGCAAGCTCGAAGGCATTCTGGAGATTTACGAAAAGTTTGTCGGGGACGATCCGCGCGAAACTCCGATGAAGATTTTTCCCGGCATGCATTACACCATGGGCGGCCTCTGGGTAGATTACAAGCAAGCCACCAACATCAAGGGCATTTACGCCGCCGGCGAATGTGAGTATGGATATCACGGCGCCAACCGCCTCGGCGCGAATTCTCTGGTTTCCTGCATCTGGGGCGGCTTCGTTGCCGGACCGCAGGCGCTGCTTTACGCCAAAAACGCAACCACTTCCACCGATGGCGTGAGCAGCACAGTCTTTGAAGGTGAGCGCAAGCGCCAGGAAGATGCCAACGCGGCGCTGATCAACAACAAAGGTACGGAAAATCCTTTCAGGCTCTGGCGCGAGCTGGGCGAGTTGATGACGCGAAACTGCACCGTGATCCGTTATAACAAGCCGCTCCAGGAGACCGACGCTAAGCTGGTGGAACTGCTGGAACGCTTTAATCACGTGAACTTGAGCGACAAGAGCTCCTGGGCCAACACATCATTCGCGTTCACACGGCAGCTTTACAACATGCTCCAGCTCTCGCGCGTGATCGCGCAGGGAGCGGCCATGCGTGACGAGTCGCGCGGCGCGCATTACAAGCCGGAGTTCCCCGAACGCGACGACAAGAATTGGCTGAAGACGACAAAGGCTTACTTTGCTCCCGACGCCGATGAGCCGCGTTTTGAATTTGAGCCGGTGGATATTTCATTGATCCCGCCGCGGCCGCGCCGGTATGACATGGCGAAGTGACGAACCCCAAAACCCTTGAAACGCAGAGGAACGGAGGAAGCGGAGGAGTTTGAGGAAGAACAGACAATAATGTTAATAGCTGCTCGTGAAATTATTTTGTTTTATTGCGTTGCTTGAAGGATTCCTGTTTCCTCTGTTCCCTCCGTTCCTCCGTGTTTCAAAGATTTTGGGTTTTTTTGAGAAACAATGGAAGCTCAACGACGTAATGCATCACCGGAGTGGTATCGCAACACCGCGATCGTCTTCTTCTTGATTGCGGCGGTGCTGGTGTGGGCGGGAATCACGAAACATGACTGGGTTTACTGGGCTTTCGCGGGCATCACTTTTTTGAACGCGATCATGACGACGTTGAAATTCATTACCGTGCGCGACACCGGAAAATAAGGGCAAATGGCAAAAACAGTAATCTTAAGAATCAAGCGGCAGGAAAACCCCAAAGCGCAACCTCATTGGGAAGAATTCGAACTCACATGGAAAAGGGGAATGAACGTGATCTCCTCCATGATGGAGATCGCCGCCAACCCTGTCACCCGCGATGGAAAGCCCACCACACCGATCGCTTACGATTCAAATTGTCTGGAGGAAGTCTGCGGCTCCTGCGCCATGCTGATCAACGGGCGCGCACGCATGGCGTGTTCCGCACTCGTGGATAAATTGGAGCAGCCAATTACGCTGGAGCCGTTCACAAAATTTCCGGTCATTCGTGATTTGCAAGTAGACCGCAGCGTGCTGTTCGAAAATCTCAAGCGGGTGAAAGCATGGGTCCCCGTAGATGGGACTTACGATTTAGGGTCCGGGCCGCGGGTTTCACCGACGGAACAAGAGCACGCTTATCCTCTTTCGCGCTGCATCTCGTGCTGCTGCTGCATGGAAGCGTGCCCGCAGTTCAATGAAAAGACTGGATTCGTGGGCGCCGCAACCATCGCGCAGGTTCGGCTCTTCAATCAACATCCCACGGGCAAGGCGCTCAAGCATGAACGTCTGCAGGCATTGATGGGAGACGGCGGAATCCAGGAGTGCGGATACGCGCAAAACTGCGTTGAAGTCTGTCCTAAGGATATCCCTCTGACCACGGCTATCGCCGATACCGGACGCGAAGTGATCAAGCAGGCCTTCAAGGACTTTTTCCGTGGGTAAACAGGCAATAGGCAAAAAATCGCGGTTCTTGAATTATTAAAAATTCACATTTTTGCCAGAGATTATGAAGTGGTTGGAAACTGCGTGCCGGAATGACACATTTTGTCATTTTCCATAACCAGTTGATTACCAAAGTCGGAGCCGGGGATTGGCCGAAGGGGCAGGTTTTTTCTTCGGGTTCAGGCAAATCTCTGAACACATTCTCGGCAGCTCTGGGTTAGAATCTGCCATCCAAGTAGATGCTGGAACGGATTCTACTCAAATTGGAATCAGACCCGATGGGCGCCAAAAACAGGTTCTACACTTCGTCGCTTGTCTTGCTCGTGGCCGTTCTGGCCGGTGCGCAGAGTTTTGCCATTAACCACAACACTCGCTACCGGCATCGCAGAACGAGATTTCGCCACGTGGTCTGGAACCCGGTGTTGAAGGGTTCCTACGATTCCATGTTGCGGCAGAACGAGGAAATCGACCGGCTGCAACTGCCTCGCATCACCGACAACCAGCAGCTTCTGGAACTCGAGCGCACGCAGGAGCTCATTCCCATTCCGGAATCGACGGCTTTGCGCGTGAGCCCGGCAGTACATCCGGACAAGCGCTATGCCCGGCCCTGGGTGATCCAGTTTCTGGATGACATGAGCAAGGCGTACTACAACGAATTCCATGTGCCGATGCAGGTGAACTCGGCCGTCCGGACGATCGAGCAGCAGCATAAGCTTCGTCGCTCAAATCACAACGCAGCCCCGGAAAACGGCGACAATGCATCTTCCCACCTCGCCGGCATTACCGTTGACCTGGCAAAGCGTGGCCTTACGCGGGCTCAGCACACGTGGATTGAGACCTATCTGAAGAACCTGCGCGACCAGAACCTGATCGAAGTGGCGGAAGAGCGCCGGCAGGCATGCTTCCATGTGATGATTTCTGACCGCTATACGGAATGGCGCGAGGCGAACCAGACGGCTGATAAAATTGCGCTGGAATGAAGCCACATCTGCGCTTACTGATCTCTCTTCTCTTTCTTTCAACCTTGGCTTTTGGACAGAGCACCGCTTCGCGCACGGCTGCGCGTAAATCCAGGTCTCAGGCCAAGGCGGCCCGACAGGCAAATACTCCTGAGGCGATCCACCAATCGGCAATCATTATTGACACTCACGCCGACACGCCGCAGCGCTTTCTCGACGAGAACTTTGATCTCGGCGAGAACGCGCCGGTAACGGAAGGACAGATTGACCTCGGCAAGATCAAGAAGGGCAATCTGGGCGCGGAGTTTTTCTCCATTTGGGTTGAGCCTGAGTTCAAGGGCCAATACGCCAAACGCGCCATGGACCTGATTGACAGCGTGTACCAGCAGGCAGCACGCCATCCTGATCAGATGACCATGGCATTCAGCGCCGATGACATCGTCCGCGCACACGAGGAGCACAAGTTTGCCGCGCTGATGGGAATTGAGGGCGGCCATGCCATCGAGAACAACTTGCGGCTTCTGCGCGATTTTTACCGGCTCGGCGTCCGCTACATGACTCTGACGTGGTCGAACACCAACGACTGGGCGGATTCCTCCGGCGATATTCAAAACCCCGCAGTGAAGCACCACAATGGCATGACCGATTTCGGCAAGGATGTGGTGCGCGAGATGAATCGCTTGGGCATGATCGTGGACATTTCACACGTATCCGATGCCACGTTTTATCAAGCATTGCTGGTGAGCCAGGCTCCGGTAATCGCCTCGCACTCCTCGGCGCGCGCACTCACCAGCGCTCCGCGGAATATGACCGATGACATGCTGCGCGCGGTCACGCGCAATGGCGGCGTGGTGATGGTGAATTTCTATTCGGCGTTCGTGGACCAGAATTACCTGAATGCCTCATCAGATCCTGCGAAGGTGAAGGAACGCGACGCTGAGATCGACGCTTTCAAGAAAGCGCACGCTCATGCTGACGGCAGTCCGGTAACCTACGATGAGTATGCATTTATCGAGAAGAAATGGGCGGCACAGTTTCCACGCCCCCCGCTGAAATCGCTCATTGATCACATTGACCACGTAGCGAAGGTCGCTGGCATTGACCATGTCGGGTTAGGCTCGGATTTCGATGGCATTAGTTCCCTGCCGCAAGGCATCGATTCGGCTGCCGACCTGCCGAAGATCACGGAAGCACTGGTGCAGCACGGCTACAACACCGAGCAGATCCACAAAATCCTGGGCGGCAACTTTCTGCGCGTAATGCGGGAGGTGGAAGAGACCGCCCGGCGGATCCAGGCAGAACGCAAGGAGTCCGACGCTCTCTCTATTGAAGATGTGGAATTGATGCTGGGAAATCGGGTAACGGCGGACCACCTGATTCAGGTAGTCCGCCGTCATGGAGTGAATTTTGATTTGACGCCGCAACTGCGGGAACGGCTGAGAGCTGAGAAAGCCAGCGACGCCGTGCTCGACGCAATCGCAAAATCCAAGCGCCAGTAACGCGGCGTTTACTGCTTCGCGGCGCCCCCTTTTCTGATATAGATGTTGCCGTTGAAGTTCTTGAGCTGAATTTCCGGCCCTCCGCCGTTGATGGCGCCGCGGACGTTCTTATCAATTTTGACGCGGTACTTACCTCCTTCATTGCGATTATCCTCTATGGTTGGCTGCGGCGTTGTCGTTTGCAGTTGAATATCGAAATCGCTGTACACTTCGCCGTTATCGGTGCGCATGTTGAGCGTGGCTTTAGTGTCCGCCGGCAGAGTCACATCGATGTCGCCATTCATGGAACTCAGGGCCATCGGTTTGGCATCTACGCGGTTGAGAGTTGCCAGAACACGGCCGTTCAACGCGTGAGCAACGACGCTTCCTGAGACATGATTCAGGGTCACTGAGCCGTTCACGTCATCGATGTCCATTTCGCCATCCACTCCGTTTACGACGATATTGCCGTCATTGACCGTTTTTAGCGAAAGCGAAGTCTTCACCGGGACCGTGAGCGTGAGGTCCACCGTGCGCTGAAAGGAATCCGTGCTGATTCGCACCTGATTGTTCTCCGCTTCGATGTTCAGGCCGGCAGAGTTCATGGGAATGCGCTTCATCCCGTTTTCTGTCCTGCCGGACTCGTCTCTGCTCTCTCCCCGCACCCGAGCTTCGACGATCACGTCTTTCACGGCGCCTGATTTGACTGTAATGCTGCCGTTCAGCAGATGCGCTCTCACCGTGACTGGCCGAGACGGATCCGTAATGGGAACAGCGATACGGTTTTCCGGCGCCTGCGCCAGCAATTGGCCGGAACAGAGGGTTGCGAATACAGCAACGAGAATTGCGAATGAATGAGTAATCTTGTAGTTCATAGGTTTATTGGCGTTCCAGGACGCGAATATCTCCGTTTAGATTTTCAGCTTTGATTTCCGGGCCTCCGGAGCCTACACGGCCTCCGGTGAACCGGTCAGAATGAAAGATGAACTTGCCGCCGCGGTGTTCAGCGCTCACTTGGCGTGCGGGAAGGGCTGTCATGGCAAAGTCACTGTAAATTTCGCCGTTCATAGTCTTGAAGCGGAAATCAGCAGAAAGGCCGCGGACAAAGGTGAGCTCCACATTACCGTTGATGGTGCCGAAGCTCGAGCTTTCACGCGGGTTCTCGGTGAAGCTGACTTTCACGCCTCCATTGACCGTCTTTGCCTGGCCGGAGCCGGCGATGTTCTGCATATCGATTCCGCCGTTAACGTTGTGAACGGAGAATGCTCCGCTCACATTGCGGACATTGATGTGGCCTTCGTTAACCGTTTTCAGTGTGAAATCAACATTGCGCGGGACTTGAAGCTGGAAGTCCATGCGGAGGGAATAACCCTGGTCGCCATGCCATCCGCGGCATCCGTCGTTGCAGTTGCAGCGAAACGGGCCGTTCACATAGAGCTTCAGCAAATCGGGCTGATCGGTGATGTCGAGCGTGACTTCCTTCTTAGCCGCTTCCATCTTCTGCTGCGATTCAGCGCGGATAGTCTTATTAACAACGAGTTGCACCTGGTCAGAGGAGCTGCCGGTGACTTCGATGGAGCCGGTGACGTTGTCAATTTCCAGGGTTTTGTGCGCAGCGCTCAGATTGAACGACTTGCGAATGGTTTCCTGCTGCCGGACGGGCATTCCGGAATCCGAATCGTCGTCATCCTCGTGCTGCGCGAAGGCTGCGATTCCCTGCAAGAGAACGCATAGCCCGAGCAGGAACGCGAGCACTTTGAGTTGTTTCAATTTCGGCATGGTCCTCTCTCCTCTTCTCAATCTCGGTCGTTAGCTCAACTGCTGGATTCCCCAGTCCGCGCGCTTGCGCACGGAAGGATCGGTTCTCGGGTCTTGCTGCAGGCGCTTGAGGCGATCCACTGCCGTTGCTTCGTGCCAGTCCACCAGAACGTCAATCAGCGCCACCTGCACCAACGGCGACTGCTGCTCCTGGAGCGAATCCATCAGGCCTTTGCGAACATCCTGCCGCGCTCCGTAATGGCTCAGCGCATCGAGAGCCGCCAGGCGCACGTCCACGCTATTGTCGTAGCGCATGGTGTGCAACAAGGCGTTCAGGACCTTGGGATCTGGATCTGCCTGGGCACGGCTGTAACTCACGCCTTGCAGGCGTTCGCTGGCGGATTGCTGCTGGAGCATCGAGATCACAACCAGTTGGCGCATGCTGCGAAGTTCTTCGTGCAATGAAGCAACTTCCTGGGGGCTCACGCCATTGCTCGCCGCAGGACGATCGAAGTAATGGCCGGCCAGAAATCCGCCGATGAGCAATGCCATTGCCCATCCCATGCTGAAAGCTGGCGTGCGCAGCCAATCAAGGATCTGGCGAAGATCAAAGAACTTGTTGCGTTCGGTCGTGAGGCTCTTCTTCTCCCAGCGGCCCTCCTGATAGCTGGCCAGCATGGCATCGAAGCGCGAGCGTAACGCGGGACTGGGCTGATCTTCCGGCAGCGTCCCCAGCTTGCTCCACAGCGTGACCTCTGCCGTACACTTTTCGCAGTGAGCGATGTGCAATTCCAGCCCGGCGCTCTGCCCGGCAGGCAACGCGCCCTGAAGGTAGTCAGCCATTAAAGCGGAGATGTCTTCGCATTTCATTGCAAACTCCCGGGATTCAGGCGCGCCGGCCCTCTCCCCTTGTTCCATACCTTGTTGCCGCTGATGGCGCTGAATTTTTCGCGCAGCTCCTGCAACGCGCGATGCACGCGGACTTTTACGGTATTCACTTCGCAACCCATGAGCTCTGCAATCTGTTCGTACTTGAGCCCCTGGAAGCGGCTTAGCACCAGAACTTCTCTTTTCTCCTCCGGCAGCTCCAGTAACGCGCGGCGCAGCAACACGGCCTCCTGCTGCTCTT
>DATEGH010000055.1:0-14475 GCA_035280185.1 Terriglobales bacterium | reverse complement strand
TCAACAGCAATGAAAACGCTTATGGACCGTTCCCCGCCGTGGCCGCTCTGCCGAACCCATTCCTTGATGCCAACCGCTATCCTGACAATGCCGCGGAACGCCTGCGCGCCCGGGTAGCAAAGCTGCACGACGTCACGCCGGACCACATCGTCCTCGGCTGCGGATCCACGGAGATTCTTAAGATCTGCGCCAGTGCTTTCACCGGGCCGAATCGCAAGCTGATTATGGCTTCGCCGACATTTGAAGCCATCGAAGGTTACGGCAAAGCTGCCGGCGCTGATGTAGTTAAAGTCGAGTTGGTGTCAGATACGTATGCGCATCATATTGCGGCCATGCAGACCGAAGCGCAGAAGAACGGCGGGCTGATTTACATCTGCAATCCCAACAATCCGACCGCCAGCGTCACCCCGAGGCGCACGCTGGAAAGTCTGGTCCGCGAACTGCCCGAGGGCGTTTACCTGCTCATGGATGAGGCCTACCACGACTTTGTGCCTGTGGCCGCCGACTACATCTCATTTGCTGATCACCCCGTGGACCTGGATCGCGTGATCGTGGCGCGGACCTTCTCGAAAATTTATGGTCTCGCCGGGCTGCGCATGGGATATGCCGTGACCTCGCCTAAAACTGCCAAACTGATTGCCCGGCACAAGCAGGAAGACAGCGCCAATATCTTCGCGCTACGCTGCGCGGTCGCCTCACTCGACGATGAAGACGAACGCCAGATCTCGATCCTCCGCAACGCCAATGATCGCGAGACGTTCATGCACGAGGCCACGAAGCGGAAGCTGCGGCCAATTCCCTCCTGGACGAATTTTGTAATGATGAATACTTACCGTCCGGTAAAGACGGTGATCGACCACTTCAAGCAAAACAATATTCTGATCGGCCGGCCCTTTCCGCCCATGGATACCTACGCGCGCATCTCACTCGGCACGCCGGAGCAGATGAAGCAATTCTGGGCCGTGTGGGACAAGCTGCAGAAAACCAGCAGTTAGCAACTGGCAGTTAGCAATTAGCACAGCTAAAGCTCGAGATAACACAATTGCTGTCCAAATGTTCCTGGCCGCCTCCTGAAGAAGGCTCACCGAGAGTCCTTACCGCGCTCTTCGTTTAGCTGAACTAATTGCTACTTGCCAATTGCCAACTGCTTCGCTGCGGACAACTCCGGCCCATCGCGCTCCATCTTTTCTGACAGACGAGATTTTCAGGAGAGACTCATGCCGTTTCTCGATCAGGCCACCCGCTGGGCGACAAACAAAATGCCAAGCGTCATCGGACCCAAAGCCCATGCCATCATTGATTACGCAATGGCCGCTTCTTTCTTCGCTATGGCGGGATTCTTCTGGAACAGGAACAAGCGCGCGGCCCTATGCAGCCTGGGGTGCGGAGCCGCCGAAACGACGGTTGCGTTGCTCACGCGCTATCCAGGCGGAGTGGCGGACGCCATCAGTTTCCAAACGCACGGCGCGATTGACTTCGGCATGACGGGCCTGATCGCCAGCCTGCCGGACATGATGCACTTCTCCGACGAACCCGAATCGCGCTTCTTCCGCATGCAAGGAATGAGCATGGCCGCTGTCACCGGCCTCACCGATTTCACCGGCACCGGAGAGCGGAACCAGCAGCAGAGAGTGGAAGAGAGAGCGGCGTGACATCGGGTGATCTGGTGATCGGGTCATCGGGAGATCGGAACCCTCAAAGCACTTGACTCTTCGAATCGAATTGCCAGATCAGTTGATCCGCCTGCTGAGTGCTGAACGCCAGTTGTTAATTGCTTCTTTCTTTTCCACAGCTTCTCTTGCGCTATACTTCGCTCATCGTTACGGAAGCGGTGAGTGAACATGTCCTTCAAAGCAGTCAGAGAGTTTGAAACTGAATCCGACCGTAGTGCAGGCGAGGACTTCCCTGCTCTTGAAGAAAAAATCTACAAAGCCATTGAGCTGTTAAAGTCCGCCCGTGAGGCCAAATCAGCCGCCGAGCGCGACGCCAACCGGCTGCGCGAGCAACTGGAGCAGCGCGAAGAAGAGCTGGAGATGCTGCGCTCTGAGGTGGTGACGCTGCGCAAGGAGCGGGAGGAAGTACGTGGCCGCGTGGAGAAGATGCTCAAACAGATTGATGTTCTGGTCGAACAGGCGTAGCAGTCTTTAGCCAGCGCTTGAAGCCGCGCGAGAAAGGTGGAGCGCAGTGTCTGTGATCCCTCATCCCATGACTACGACGCAGTTCGAGCTGCCCGGCTTCCAGGTTGTGCGCAGTCTGGGCGTGGTGCGCGGGATTATTGTGCGCTCGAGATCGGTGTTCGGCACCATTGGCGCAGGCCTGCAAACACTGGTCGGCGGCAACATCAGCCTGCTGACGAACCTGTGCGAGAAAACCCGTGGAGACGCCTTTGAAGTGATGCTGGACCATGCCTCACAACTCGGGGCCAACGCTGTAATCGGCGTTCGCTATGACGCTACGGAGATCATGCAGGGCGTCACCGAAGTGCTGGCATACGGAACAGCGGTGATCGTAGAGCAGAAACGAAGCTAGAAAGTTCTTGATTCTGGACGCAATCGAAGCATAATCGCAGAAGCAGTTGAAGGAGAGCAGCTTGGCCACACAATCGGCGTCAACCAGTCCTTCGATCCGGGTGGAAATCTACGACCAGGTTTATAACCTTCGCGGAGTCGACGCGGAATACATCACCAAGCTGGCGGAATTTGTAGACTCTAAAATGCGCAACGTCGCCGGCCAGACCTCTACGATTGACTCGCTGCGCCTGGCCGTGCTGGCCGCGCTCAACATCGCCGACGAATATCACATCCTTAAAAAGAAGTACGATCTGCTTGCGTCCGAGTACCGGCAGCGGGCTGGTATCCTGGCGGGCGCGCTGGATGAAGTTCTGGAAGACGAACGCAGGGCGGGTTAGAGCTCGGCCGCAGATCCTGGCTGATGAGCGTAGATCGGACGATTTCAAACAAAACAGCGAAACCGACCCACGGGGCCGTGCGAACGGGCCGTCAATGAACCCGCCGTTAGACGGTGGGAGCCTGCCGCGGCTCTTTAGGCATTTCCGTACTGGCGGAACCTCGCGCACCGAGCCGTTTTTACGAGTCAAGCCCCCTGTTCATTTGAATATCGGTTCAAATGACGGTAACCATCCGGCACCTGCTTTGCAGGCCGGTTGTCAGGGATGATGCTAAAGAAAAGCAGAGTAGATGGCAAGTGCAGCGCTTACTTTTTTGCCCCTTAAGTAAGGCATTCATTGCCGCTATTCTGTTGCTTCTCTACAATCCTGCTCAGTGCCGGAACAAACCTTCATCGTTCCTTCTGAAGCCGCCGGAAAACGGCTCGATGTCTGGCTGGCCGGTGCATTGCCGGAGGTGAGCCGCGTACGCATTCGGCAGTTGATTGAGCAGAACAAAGTCGCAGTTAACGGCGAGTCGCCGAAGCCTTCTCTGCATTTGCGAGGCGGCGAGCGGATCGCGATCACTGGCACGGTTGAACTGCCTCCTCTCCGCGCCTTTGCTGAAGACATTCCTCTGGATGTGATTTATGAAGACGGGGACCTGGCTGTAATCAACAAGCCTGCGGGGATGAGCGTGCATGCCGGTTCGGGAAAGGACGAGAGTGGAAGCCGCGGAACTCTAGTGAATGCTCTGCTGCATCGCTTCGGCTCGCTGTCACAAACCGGAGGCGAGTTAAGGCCGGGAATTGTCCATCGCCTCGACAAGGATACCAGCGGGCTGATGATCGTTGCCAAGAATGACCGGACGCATCGCAAGCTGGCGGAGGAGTTCGTCCGTCATGAGGTCCACAAGACGTACCTCTCTCTCGTGCATGGCTGGATGCCTCAGGAACAGGGCACAATTTCGGCTCCTATTTCTCGCGACCTGGTACGGCGGGAACGCATGACAACTCGCAGATCGCAAGGCCGTGCTGCGGTAACCCACTGGAAAGTGCAGGAGCGTTACCAAGGTAAGCAGGGCAAGTTCTCACTGCTGGAGGTGAAGATCGAAACAGGACGCACCCACCAGATACGCGTTCATCTTTCTTCTGTTGGACATCCGGTAGCCGGGGACACTCTTTACGGAGCGCCGCGGGCAACCCGCGAGACGGGTTACTTAGGTACAGCATCAAAATCGGCATCTCTGGGGAGGCACTTTCTTCACAGTTCCGGGCTACAATTTGAGCATCCAATAAAGAACACGCGCCTTTCGTTTAACCAACCCTTGCCGGCAGAGCTGCAGGCATTTCTCCGGTGCATAAGGGACTAAGAGGAACTAGATGACCGCAACGTCTTCCCGGAGGATACTCGTCTCTTCAGTGCTGCTGCTGGGCAGCTTAGGAGTATTGCAGGCGCAGCAACCCTCGCCAACCAACGCATTTCCGGCAGGAAGCACTACGGCCATGGTCGCCGCCAGCCCGGACCAGCCCCTTCAGATATTCCGTACCCGCACAGATGAAGTCAACGTGATCTTCACTGTGACGGACAAGCATAATCACTTCATTAAGGACTTGCGCGAGACCCAGTTTAAGATTCTGGACAACAATCTTCCTCCTCGGCAGATCATGAACTTTGAAGCGGAAACGAATATGCCGCTGCGCGTCGGTCTGCTAATTGACGCGAGTGATTCCATTACTGACCGCTTCACTTTTGAACAGCGCGCTGCGTCAGAGTTCCTGAGACAGGTCATTCGTCCGCAGACGGACAAAGCGTTTGTGCTGGCGTTTGATGATCACAACAACGTTACTCAGGAGTTCACAAGCGATCTGGAGAAACTGACGCGCGGACTCCACCAAATTCGTCCCGGCGGAGGCACCGCCATCTGGGACGCCATCTACTACGCTTGCCGCGACAAGCTGATGCAGGAACATCCTGATTCGCCCGATCAGACATTCCGCAAGGCCATCATTGTGGTTTCCGATGGAGCAGATAACCAGAGCCGAGTTAGCCGCGCCCAGGCCGTTGACATGGCACAGCGGGCAGGCGTGATCGTCTATACCGTGAGCACGAATATGAACAATATTCTGGACAGCGGCGATCACAACCTGAAGGCCCTGGCGGATTCCACGGGCGGACGCGCTTTCTTCCCGGCCAAGCTGCACGATCTCACCGACGCTTTCCGCGATATTCGCGAAGAGCTGCGCAGTCAATACTCCGTGTCTTACAAACCGGAACAGTTCGACGTGGCCGGTGGCCAGTATCGTCCCATCCAGATCATGGCAGAAAACAAGAAGTACCACGTTCGCTCGAAGCGCGGCTATTACGTGCCGCGGCAGTAAGGCTCTCATCGCTTCCGGCGCCATGAGGGTATGCCGGGGCTCTCAAATTCTCCTATAATGTAAGCAGCCGATGTTTATCGTCATGTTCCGCGCTCAGCTGCTTATTTTCATGCTGTCTCTTGTGCTGAGCAGCTACGCCCAGGCGCCCGCTTCGAGCGCTGCGCCTTCACCTGCGCCCACTCCTGCAGCCGACGCAGCCGCCGACAACAAAGCTGCCGGCGATACGCCCTACAAATTCGTTTCCCGCGCTGACGAAGTCAACGTCATCTTTACTGTGACCGATAAGCACGGCAAATTTGTCCGCGACTTGAAGCAAACTGATTTCAGAATTCTGGACAACAACCTGCCTCCCCGGCAGGTCACGGATTTTCAGGCGGAAACGGACTTGCCGCTTCGTGTGGGTCTGCTGATCGACGCCAGCAACTCCATCCGCGAACGATTCCTCTTCGAGCAGCAGGCGGCCAGCGAGTTCCTGCAGCAGATCATCCGGCCACACAGCGATCGCGCTTTCGTTCTGGCATTCGATGAAGTTCCGGATTTGACGCAAGACTTTACCGGCGACCTGGACAAACTCACGCAGGGCATCAAAGCCATCCAGCCGGGCGGCGGCACGGCGATGTGGGATGCGGTCTACTATGCCTGCCGTGACAAGCTGTTGAAGCAATCCGGGGCGAGTCCGGTTCGGAAGGCAATCATTCTGGTTTCCGACGGCGATGACAACCAGAGCCGCGTGTTACGGCAGGAAGCGCTCGACATGGCACAACGCTCCGGTGTCATTGTTTACACCATCAGCACCAATCCCAGTGACATGCAGGACCAGGGCGACAAGAACCTGAAAATGCTTGCAGAAGCCACAGGCGGCCGCGCCTTCTTCCCTTTCAAGCTGGAGCAATTGAGCGACGCGTTTCGCGACATCCAGGAAGAGCTGCGCAGCCAGTATTCGGTTTCTTATAAGCCAGACCAGTTCGCTCCCAACGGGCAGTACCGGCCGATCCAGATCGTGGCCGACAGCAAGAAGCTCCACGTGCGTGCGAAGAAGGGCTATTACGTGCCTCGGCAGTAAGCCGACCTTTACTCTTTCCTGAGATATCTCGCGGACGAGGCGTCCACCAGCACGGTTAGTCGTGTGTGATCGGCGTACATCACATGCCATTCGAGTTCGCCGGCCTGGGCGTTCCATACCAGGAGATACGTCACCTGGGTTTTCGGATCTTTCTCTGTGACCTCTTTGCCGCCGTGCTTCTGCGCGACGTCATATGCTTGATCCGTGTCGATCTTGAGGAAGTTGAGATCGAACGGTTGTGTAGAGCGATTATTGGGGTTGAACGTATCTTCTACGCCATGGTCAACCTTTGTTTGCGCGTCTGCCATGCCGCTCCAGGTGAACGGTTCAGACTTGCCGCGCGAGCGCGAGCCAAAGACCACGCGCCAGTTCGCCGATTTGCCTCCCTGGCCGTTGTCATGCGAAGTGGCACTGGATTCAAGCTGGATCGGCTCGGCATCCGGCGCCCACAGCCGGGCCGAGGGAAGCATCTTCTGCAAGGCAAAGCGACCGGTTTCAAATTCGTTCGTCTTTTTTTGCGCGGGGGCGTTCGAGGTTTGGTTGCTTTCCTCGCATCCTGCCAGACAGACAACCGTCAGCAACAGAAGGACTGCGCATCCCATGCTTCTCATGTGCTCGCTCCTCAAAATGTTAGATGGACCCGAGGGGGAGAAAGGATGATGCCGCTTAAAACACCAGCCCCGAATGCAAATGCATTCGGGGCAAAAGATGAAGTCGAGAACTTACTCATTATCGTTCGAGCGCACACCCGATTTTCTGACCTGCTCCTGCATGTCGTCCAGCTTCTGCTGGGCCTCCGTGAGTGCCTGTTTTTTGCTGTCAATTTCTTCCTGCTGCTTGCGGCTGTCTTCGGCGAACTTAGCCTGATCGCGAAGCTGCGTTCCGGCATCGCCGTAATAGGCCGCGGCGCGAAGGCGCTGTTCCCGCTGAGATATATCCAGCTCGCGCTCGAGCCTGGAGATTTCTTCCTTCTGGTCTTTGATCTGCCCAGCCAGCTTTTCATTGGCATCTTTCGACTTCTCTGAAGCGTCTTTTTTGGCTTGCTCATCAGCTGCAGCCTTGTCGCTGGAGTCGACTGGCTTTCTTACGTCCTCGTCTGGATTGGCGTCGAGCGTGCGCGGCATGTTGTCGTCGTCCAGCCGAATCGTGGACGTAGGCTTTTTCTGGGCCCGATATTTTCGCGCGATCTCACCCAGCGACTGCTGGGCCCAGGCGCCTGCCGTAAACGCCATCACCATGAGCAAAGGAAGGATTCGTTTCATGCCTGAGTTCCTGGAATTATTGTACTTCTGATTTCAGAGTTTGATTGTCCGGGATTGGGCAACGGGAAACGATAGGGTAAACGCCGTATCGCCCGCAAGTAACCTGAACGCGCTAGCGATAGAAACTCATATACCAGTCAATCAGGGCTTGGCCGCAGAAGGCTGAAAACAGAGCGGCGGCGCCCAAGAACACGCCAAACGGGATCTCAAAATTACGGTAAATCAGAACGGCGGATTTCCATGCCCGGCTGCGCGCCTTCCCTGCTGCTTCGTTCCTTAATTTGGCTCTGCGGCGCGCCAGTCGCTTGCGCCAGACAATCAGGATCAACAAGATTCCGAAGAGGCTGCCAATCAATGACCCGAGCAGCAGGACAAGAAGCGTCAGCTTCACACCCAAAAACGCGCCAATCAGCGCCATCAATTTCACATCACCGCGCCCCATTCCTTCCACTCCGCGCAACGCCTCATAAGCGAGGGCGATTCCCAGAATGAAGGCTGATCCCATCACCGCTCCGGCGATAGAGTTCAGCAACGAAAGAAGGCGCCAATTGTCGGCGCTCTGAAGAAAGTATCCAGCCGGCCCTTCCACGGCAGCCCACAAACTGAAGGCGAGTCCGGCAACGATGCCGGGTTTGGTGAGCAGGTCCGGCAGCAGCTTGGTTTCGGCATCGGTGAAGATCAGACCGATCAGGAGGAAGGAGAAGACGCACAGACGGATCGAAATTGCTGATGCATCGTAGAGGACGTCAACAGGAAACGACTTCACCAGCGCCGCACGGAAATGCTCCGCGAACCATGCGGCTTGCGGGGCGAGATAGGCGGCAACAAAAAGCAGTCCGGTTATGAGCTCTACGATGGCGTAGCGCGGCGAAATCCGGCTTTTGCAATTGCGGCACTTCCCTCGCAGCACCACCCAGCTCAGGACGGGAACGTTGTCATAGAAGGCGATTGCCGTTCCGCACGCCGGACACGCCGAGCGCGGGCTCACCACCGAGATCTCGCGTGGCATGCGGTAAATGCAGACGTTCAGAAAGCTGCCAAACACCAGCCCGAAAAGAAAGAAGGCAGCAATGTAGAAATAAGTAAGGATAGAATCCGCCCTTTCGCTTCTTCGGAATTATACGAACGAGATGGCGGAAGCGGCAGATTACGAGAGATTGGTAATTTGGCGCAGAAGGGGGTCCTCTGCGATGAAGGCCCCCTTTTGGTGGTGAGATCTGCCTGTCGTCAGGCGGCGTAACCTTTTCTCTTTTTTTCCGAAGGCCTCAGGACTTCCTGGCCGCGCAGTTCGCTTCGGTGCTGCCGGCGATCTTCGCGAGCGAAAAGCCGCTGCTTCTCGACGGAGCCAAAAATCTGGCTCCATTTGCCGTTCTTGAAGATGAGCTGATAGCCGCCGGAGAGGATCTCAAACGGCTTTTGGACGTTATCGAGCTCGTCGAATTTGACCGAGTTGGGCTGGTGAAACGTTTCAAAGTAGCTGGGGTAAACAAAGTCGCTCATGTTGACGCCGTTCACCGGAAAGCTGAGCTGCTCTACCGGATCAGCACTCTCATAGGCGTATGCAAGTTTGGGCTCCGGGCCCGTGGTCATGATGTTGATGGCCGGATCCACCAGCATTTCCACCAGCTCGTGCGAAGCCGAAACGCTTACTTCATCTCCTGCTTCGATGGTGGTGCGAACAAAGATTTTAGAGATCGGCAACCCATCCGGTGTGAGCTCGTGGTAGGCCAGAGCGTCGGCCTGGTCGGCATCGTCGAGGAAGACCAAGGCCCAGGCGCCGGGAATGAAATCATTTGAGCGGACCAGTTTGGCGGGCGTGCCCCACACAGGAACCACGTGATTGTCCACATAGCTTTGCATGGCGCTGATCAGGGTATCGAGACCAATGCCGAGCGGCGTGGTGGCCTGGTTGAAGCAGGCAATGGTTGGTTTCCCTCCCTGGTTGAATGCTCCGAGGGTCGGTTTCTGACTCATACGTTTCCTCCTCTGAAGCAGAATGCTTCCATCAAGAGTAGTGCTCTGAGAGTGAGAAACGTTACAAGTGACAGGAGACTCAGATTGGGAACGAGTGTTTTGACAGTGAGTTTTGGCGGCTGTTAGTATCGAAGTCGGTCCGGCAAGCCCTCCCGCCTCGAACGCGTCCCCGTCGTCTAGCCCGGCCTAGGACATCGCCCTTTCACGGCGGTAACACGGGTTCAAATCCCGTCGGGGACGCCAAAAAATGACGAACAGCACAGAATCAACAGCCATTGCGTCGGAAGCGCCGGTCACAACCGACAAGACGGCGATGGCGATGCTTTCCACCCTGTTCTTCGCCTGGGGTTTTCTCACCTGCCTGAATGACATTCTGATCCCGCATCTGAAGAACATCTTTGAACTGAATTACGCCCAAGCGATGCTGGTGCAGTTCGCGTTCTTCGGCTCATACTTTGTGTTCTCACTGCCGTCGGGCAGGATCGTAGAAAGGATTGGATACTCGCGCTCGATGGTCGTCGGCCTGGCGACGATGGGTTGTGGAGCTTTTCTTTTTGTTCCCGCGGCGTCGATCGCCTCTTTTCCCATGTTCCTGACAGCTTTGATTGTGCTGGCAGCCGGGATGACCTTGCTCCAGACATCCGCCAATCCATACGTTGCAGTACTGGGACCGGTGAGGACAGCTTCAAGCCGCCTCAATCTTACGCAGGCCTTCAACTCTCTGGGAACTACGTTGGCGCCGCTCTTCGGCAGCATGCTCATTTTGGGCGCAGCCCCTGAACCGCTCACTCACGCGATGCGCCATTTGATGTCTTCCGCGCAACTTCACATTTATCAGGTTCATGAGGCCTCGTCGGTGAAGATGCCCTACGTTGGGCTCGCGCTGGCGTTGTTTGCGCTCGCCGGAGTTGTTGCAATCTACAAACTGCCGGCACTTCTCCACGTGGAAGCTCGCATTGAAGTGAACGACAGCATTTGGCGTCACAAGCGGCTGGTGCTGGGAGCGCTGGCGATCTTTCTCTATGTGGGAGCGGAGGTCGCGATCGGCAGCTTCATGACGAACTACCTGAACCACAAAGAGACCGGAAATCTCAGCCTGAAGGATGCGGCCCGCCACCTGCAGTACTACTGGGGCGGCGCGATGATCGGGCGCTTCGCCGGCGCAGGCCTGCTGCAGCGGCTGGATACAAATAAGCTTCTCGGGTTCAATGCCGCAATCGCGGTACTGCTGGTGACTCTTTCGATTTTGAGCTTTGGCGGTTTGGCCATGTGGAGCATGATTCTGGTGGGACTATTCAATTCCATCATGTTTCCCAGCATCTTCACCCTGGCGATCGAGGGACTGGGGCCGTTGACGGGAAGAGCATCAAGCCTGCTGGTGGCTGCGATTGTGGGAGGCGCGGTGATTCCGGAAGTGCAGGGCGTACTCGCCGATCACATTGGCGTCCATCACGCGTTCCTGTTACCGGCAGTCTGCTATCTATACATCCTTTGGTATGCAGCGAGAGCGGCGGCCACGGATCTGGATTCTCCGGCCACTTAGCAATTTATTGTGGGCAGCATTCATGCTTCAACCCATGATTCACGAAGTCTTAATCCCAAGCGCGAAAGAGGTGAACCGCAGGTGGCCCACCTCTTCGTTTTTAGCTTTTTAGCTAACAGTCTGACCGCCGCCTAGCCAACCCGAAGTTCGGTGGTCTTTCCAACCAGGACGGCTACGCGCTCGCGAAACAATGTACGCCCGTCTGAGTCGCGCAACTCGATATCGTGATTGCCTGGCCGAAGGGCGAACTTCTTGGCTTTTTCGATTCTTATCAGCGAAACCGCCATCTACATACACGTTCGCATCTTTGCGGTCTGTGATTCAACGATGAAGACAGCGCAAATGACAAGGGCACGGATTGCTAGGCCGGCTTTTTGTACGTCCCCGGACTCTCCGGTGTCGCTCGCCATTCCGGCTTACGGTCCTCGCTGGCTTGGGCCAACGCGCGACGCACACCGTCTGCGTCAAGATCCGCTGCGTACACCGGTGTGCCCGGCTGCTGTCTCCACGATTCATCCAGGCCGCCGGCATCCACCGGATCAAATCCAAGGTCGTCCACCAGATGCATTATCGTGGCTTTAGCGCGCGGGTCGTCGCCTGCCACAGGCAGAGCGATGCGACCCGGTGTGCCTTTAGGCTTTCCCATGTCCATCAGGTGCTGGGCATAAATGTTGTTGAAGGCCTTCACCACGCGGGCGCCAATCTGCTGCGCCACGGATCGCCCAAGTTGCTGCGCTACCCAGCGGCTCTCCGGCATTCCTTCCTCGACCTCATTAATTCGTCCGTCGCGCTGCTGCGGGTAGTAATTAGAGGTGTCCACAATGACGACGTTTTCAAATGTTCCCTTAAACAGGTCGGGCGGAAGATCTTTAACGTGCTTCATGGGAATGGTCACAATCACCACCTCGCCTGCTCGCGCCGCCTCCTTCACTGTGACTGGTTTGGCTCCGGTTTCCGCTGCCAGATCACGCAGTGTCTCCGGACCGCGCGAATTCGCTACCGAAACATCGTGGCCCAACGCCCTGAGCCGCCGAGTCAGCGTTCCGCCAATATTTCCTGCGCCAATAATGCCGATTCTCATGATTTTGCTCCATCGCACAAGTGGTGCTGGAAAGTGAGATTCATGAGCGAGCGGCAGGGTTTTGATTACCGCGCTGTCAGTTTGGCGAAGTCAAACTCGACCAGCAGAGATCACCCTGCTCTCAACTTCCAGGATGGATCACCGGAAGCCAACTGGACTGCACGACCGAAGCGGCCGTCGTCCCGACGTGTCGCGCGGGGACTTGCAACGTCGGCATCGGTGCGCCCTGAAACAGCTTGCGGCAAGGAACAGCGAGCCAGCGGGCCCATCGCGTGGCGCGGTTGCGGCGGGCACTGTCCGTCGCGATTCCGGTACTCGCGTACATTTGCCGGTAGAGCTTGGAAATGAAGATGAATGCCAGCCGCGCCCGCAAGTTGGGAGTGCAGTTTGATCTTTTCCAGATTGCGCCAAGGCTGTAGAAACGGTCCCAAACGTTTTGCGTGCTGGCCCGCAACTCCTCGGACTTCATGGTCGGATGAGGCATGAACATTTTCGGCCGCTGGGCTGCGGGAATGAGCCAATATCGGGTGATCGGCGTGCCGGACACTTCAGGAACGTTCCCCCCGAAGGCCCTTTCCCAACGTTCGAAGTCCACGGTTCCGGCAAACGGCGTCAGCATTACGAACTGCGCGAAGGTCAAGCCGGACCTGAGCGCCAGATCCAGGGTTGCGTTGAAAGTGTCAGCGCGATCTGTGGGCAAGCCAAAAATGAATGAGCCAAGCACGTGCACGCCGTGCTTGCGAAATTGCTGGAGCCGCTCGATCAGATTATCGCCGGAGCAGTTGAAGTCTTTGAAAACGGCTTTCAACCCCTCCGCAGTCACCGCTTCCACGCCCACCAATGCGCCTTTGATATGCGCCGCTCGCATGGCATCAAGAAATTTCGGGTCCTCGGCGGACTCCATGGTGATCTGAGTGAAGAAGGTCACGTCGGGCGGCAGTTCGGCGAGGCGGGCCATCAGTTCGAATCGTTCTTCGCGGATGGCACGCAACTCCGCGAGTCTGGCATGGTTGCCTTGCCGCTCGGCAAGTTCCATGTCCTTCAGGGTCACAGGATAGAAATTGTCATCGGCGAGCGCGATAAAGCGGAATCCGAGGCGCCGCAGTGCGACAACTTCTTCCAGGACGACGTCAGAATTGCGCTGCCGCGGGCGTTGGCCATCCGTACGCCAGACCGAGCAGAAGGAGCAGTGCTTGGGACAGCCGCGCACCGTCTGCACGGAAGCCCACATATAACGCTTCCTTGGTAGGAGATCCCATCGCGCGGCTTTGAAAGACGCAGCATCCACTCTCCCGCCTTCATAGATTTGGCGCAACGAACCGCCGCGGCAATCGGCCAGCGCGGCTCCCCAGGCGGTATCGCCATCTCCTTTCACGACGGAATCCGCCTGCCCCAGAGTTAACGCTTCCTCCGGGTACAGCGTGGCATGAATGCCGCCGAAGATGACGATCGCTCCGCGCTGTTTCGCGAGGCGACCTATGGCATAGCCGCGAAGCGCGTTGCCGGTGTGAATGCCGATGCCTACGACGTCACCCGCCTGGATTTGCAGCGGGTCCAAGGGATCCAATGTCTCGTCCCAAATCGACGGGTCACCAAACTCGGAAGGCGTGGCAGCCGCGAGCACATACAACCACCGAGGGGTGATCACAGCCGTTCCGAAGGCTGTGTCACTTGGATTCACTAGATGAATTTTCATCGTGGGCCATGTTATCTCAGTTTTCGATATATCTACACATGGCCAACTGGACCGCTCGTTCATGTTTTCAGCATTTTCACGGGTTGGACCTACGGCGGGCAATCCGGAAGTGAGTCGTGCAGCGAGATTTCAGTGTCCAATCGTGAACTTTGCTTGAATCTTGCAGGTCAGTTTTTCCGCTCGCACAAGAAAGGACGGAATAACGGCATTTTCCGGGCATTCAATTTCCCGGATGATACTCACGCTCGGTGTGCCCTTTAAGTTGGTCGCGGTAGAAGTAGACCTCGCGCAAATTCCCTGTGCTGTACCGCTCGGCTTCATCGTCGAAATGGCGAGACTTTGGGTCGCCGCTTTCGCCGCCGGCCGTTACAGCTCTGGCGCGAACGCGCTTGCCAAATTCCACTACGGCGACAAAGCTGTTCCCGCTGGTGCCATACCACTTCTTAGTGTTGGGATACGCATGCGCTCCAAATGACGACAGCGATCCCCAGATTCCTGAGGTGAAGCCGACGGGGATACTTGGGTCGGCGTCATTGAATGACGGTTCGATATGGTCGTTAATGCGCTGAAAGCGATTGATGTTTCCCCAGG
>DATEGH010000054.1:0-10977 GCA_035280185.1 Terriglobales bacterium | reverse complement strand
CTGACCTGCTCTGGACATCTGATTTAAGCTGAACACGCCATGGATCCTGTAACCACACTCGCTGACGATCCCGTCTGTCACATGAAAGTTGATCCTGAGAAGGCCGCCGGCTCGGCCGAGCACGATGGGAAAACGTACTATTTCTGCAGCCCACGCTGCCGCGAGCGTTTCGTGGCTGATCCTGAAAAATACCTCGAAGACAAAAAGGATGAGATGGCTGGCTCCCAACACCAGACACCCGCGGCAGTGGTCGATCCCGTGTGCGGCATGCACGTGGATCCACAAAAGGCGCGCGGATCCGCTGAGCATCACGGCAAGACCTTTTATTTTTGCAGTGCGGGATGCGAACAGAAGTTCAAGGCCGATCCGGAAAAATACCTGACTGCAAAAGCGCCAGAGCTGGTCTCGATCGGCGGCATCGGGGCAACTAAAGCGTTCCCGTCGCGTACTCCTGATGTTTCGGGATCTCCAACCACCAAGGGCGCGGTCACTTACGTCTGCCCTATGGATCCAGAGGTGCGGGAGAGCAAGCCGGGTGCTTGTCCCAAGTGTGGCATGGCGCTGGAGCCGGAAACTGTCCAGTACACCTGTCCCATGCACCCGCAGGTAGTGAGCGACAGGCCTGGAAATTGTCCCATCTGCGGTATGGCCCTGGAGCCACGAACCGTTGCCGCTGTCCACGAAGAAGACGATTCAGAGTTGCGCAGCATGACTCGGCGGTTCTGGGTGGGCGTTGTGCTCAGCATTCCACTGCTGGCAGTTTCGATGGGCAGCATGCTACCCGGATTTCCTTTGCGCAGTGTGCCTGCGGGAGTTCTGGAGTGGCTTCAGCTTGCGCTGGCAACTCCTGTGGTCCTCTGGGGAGGATGGCCATTCTTCCAGCGCGGTTGGGCATCGCTGATCAACCGTCACTTGAACATGTTCACTCTGATTGCCATCGGCACGGGCATGGCGTACGTGTACAGTGTTGTCGCGACACTCGTCCCCGGTATTTTTCCCGCGACGTTTCGTGGCCATGAAGGGCAGGTGGGAGTTTATTTTGAGACCAGCGCCATCATCGTGACTCTGGTGCTGCTGGGGCAAATGCTGGAGCTGCGTGCACGGCGGCACACCAGTTCTGCTATTCGCGCGCTGCTCGATCTCAGCCCGAAGACCGCACGGCGTATTCGTCCTGATGGATCGGACGAGGACGTTCCGCTGGACCAGGTGACTGCCGGTGACCGGCTGCGAGTCCGGCCTGGAGACCGCGTTCCGGTGGATGGCTCGGTCGAGGAGGGAAGCAGCGCGGTGGATGAATCCATGCTCACCGGTGAATCGATTCCGGTGGAGAAGTCAGCGGGCGCGAAGGTGATCGGCGGCACGGTGAACCAGACCGGATCGTTCATCATGCGCGCGGAGAAGCTGGGATCGGAGACTCTGCTGGCGCAGATTGTTCGCATGGTGGGGGAAGCACAGCGCAGCCGCGCTCCCATCCAATCGCTGGCAGACAAAGTCTCGGGATATTTCGTTCCTGCTGTGGTCCTGGTTGCGGTGCTGACGTTTGTTGGCTGGGCCATCTGGGGACCGGAGCCTCGGCTGGCGCATGCTCTGGTGAATGCCGTCGCAGTGTTGATCATCGCGTGCCCGTGTGCGCTGGGGCTGGCCACACCGATGGCCATCATGGTGGGAACCGGACGCGGCGCACACGCGGGAGTGCTGGTGAAGAACGCCGAAGCGCTGGAAACGCTGGAGAAGGTGGACACGCTGGTGCTCGACAAAACCGGCACACTCACGGAGGGAAAGCCGAAGCTGACCAATGTGATGAGTACCGGAGGTTTCAAGCAAGTGGATGTACTGCTCCTGGCGGCGACCCTGGAGCGCTCCAGCGAGCATCCGCTTGCTCATGCCATCGTGAAAGGCGCAGAAGAGAGAGGATTGCGCCTGAGTTCGGCAACGAACTTCAAATCGTTTACAGGGAAGGGAATTGGCGGAGAAGTTGCAGGACGTAAAGTCGTCATTGGGAATGCCGCTTTTCTCAATTCGCAGGGGATTGAAACCAAACAGCTCGATCTGCAAGCGAATACGCTGCTTGGCCAAGGGCAGACGGTAGTTCTTGTTGCTGTTGATGGAAAGTCCGCAGGATTGTTGGCTGCGGCCGATCCGGTGAAAGCTTCCACGCCGGAAGCGCTGGCATCGCTTCGCCAGACCGGGCTGCGCGTGGTGATGCTCACCGGCGACAGCCGCGGAACCGCTGCTGGCGTCGCCCGGCAGCTTGGGATCGAGGAATTTCAAGCTGAAGTGCTGCCCGGTCAGAAAGCCGAATTCATCAAGAAGCTTCAGGCTGAGGGCCGGCGAGTGGCGATGGCGGGTGACGGCGTGAATGATGCGCCGGCTCTGGCACAAGCGAATATCGGGATCGCAATGGGCAGCGGAACGGATATCGCAATCGAGAGCGGAGACGTAACTCTGGTGAAAGGCGATCTGCGGGCGATCGCCCGCGCACGCAATTTGAGCCACGCAACGATGCGCAACATCCGCCAGAACCTGTTCTTCGCGTTCATCTACAACCTGCTGGGAGTGCCGATCGCGGCCGGCATTCTCTACCCCTTTACCGGGCTTTTGCTGCAGCCGGTTTTTGCCGCCGCGGCCATGAGCTTCAGCTCGGTATCGGTGATTGCGAACGCGTTGCGCCTGCGCCGGGCAAAGCTATAGACTCTCGTCCCTATGGGCTTTGTGGAGCGCTTCCGCCGGCTCACTCCGGTACAGCGGAATACTTTTGTGGCCTGCTTTCTCGGCTGGTCGCTGGATGCGTTTGATTTCTTCATTCTGGTCTTTTGTGTAAGCGCCATCAGCGCGGACTTCCACGCCAAAGTCTCCTCTGTTGCCGAGGCGATTTTCATAACGCTGGCGATGCGTCCGGTGGGCGCGTTCATTTTTGGCATGATGGCGGACCGCTTTGGCCGACGCCCCACGCTGATGATTGACATCATCGCGTATTCCGTTTTCGAACTCGGCTCGGCTTTTGCTCCGTCGCTGGGAAGCTTCATCATCATGCGCGCTCTCTTTGGCATTGCCATGGGCGGAGAGTGGGGCGTTGGCGCGGCACTGGCGTTCGAAACGCTGCCCACTGAAGGACGCGGATTCTTCTCCGGACTGCTACAGGAAGGATATGTGGCAGGTTATCTGGTGGCTGCGCTGATTTATGGGACGGTGTTTTCGTTCGTCGGCTGGCGTGGGATGTTCGTAATCGGCGTGCTGCCGGCACTGCTGGTGGTTTACATCCGCAGCAAGGTGGAAGAGTCGCCTGCCTGGCTCAAAGGGCGCGCCACACCGAAACCCGAGACGCACGTGGGCAAGGACGTCCTCACTTATCTGGGAAGTTTTCTGTTTCTCATTGTGCTGATGTTTGCTTTCAACTCCTTCAGCCACGGAACGCAGGACCTTTATCCAACATTCCTGCAGAAGAACCACGGTTTGTCTCCAAAAGCGGTGGGGCTGATCGCGATCATCTACAACATCGGCGCGCTGCTGGGCGGAATTTTGTTTGGCGCGTGGTCAGAGAAAATCGGCCGGCGCAAAGCTATCGTGATCGCCGCGCTGCTGGCGATTCCGTGCGTGCCGCTGTGGGCTTACGGCAGCAGCGTTCCGCTGATTACGCTGGGCGGGTTCCTGATGCAGTTCATGGTACAGGGGGCGTGGGGCGTAATCCCGGCGCACTTGAACGAGCTCTCGCCGCCGGCCGTACGAGCAACTTTTCCGGGGCTGGCGTATCAGTTGGGCAATCTGCTGTCGTCGCGGAATGCTGTGATCCAGGCAAAGTTCGCAGAGCAACGCTTTGGCGGCAGCTACGCTCCGGTTCTCTCCTGGACGGTCCTGGTGATCGCCAGCCTGGTGGCGTTCATCACCTGGATTGGAAAAGAACGGAAGGGAGCGGATCTTTCCAGTACGAGTCACGAGCACGGTCGGGGAGGTGCGGCGAGCGGGGGCGTGATTAGCGCGGAGTGATTCGGGTGAGTGGTTTTGGTTGTTTGGTCTGATAAATAAGCAAGTGCGTCGAGGAGAACTTTAAGGCGCTCCGCTCCAAAACCGGGAGCTGCGCGCCGGCCTTCGGCAGAGTGGTACTACCATCTGACTAGCATTTATGCCCCGACTGAAGTCGGGGCCGGCACGACTAAAGTCATGCCCTGACACTTGTTGCCACTCAGTGAGAGCTTTTCCGCAAGCACTCAAGTCGTGCCCTGACACGAATCCATTTTTCAAAGCACTGGATTTATGAGCTCGCTTCAAACTCGCTTCTGCTTCCACTTGCCTTGCCGAAACACGTAGATAGAAACCAGCGCCAGCACCGTTTCGGCAGCCAAGATCGCGTAATAGGCGCCGTTGGGACCGAAACCGAGCCGCAGCGAGAGCACATACGCCAGCGGCAACTGCACGATCCAGTAAGCGAGCAGGTTGATCCACGTAGGAGTCCAGGTATCACCTGCGCCGTTGAAGGCCTGCACGATGATCTCTCCGTAGGCCCAGAGGACGTAGCAGAGGCTGATGATGCGCAGGCAGCTTGCGCCGTAGCGAATGACTTGAGGATCGTTGGTGAACCAGCCGATGAACTGGGGCGCAAAGATCAGGAACGCCGCGGAGACGAATGCCAGAAATATCGCATTGAATAGACTGGCGCGCCAGACGGATTGTTCAGCACGTTCCGGCTGCTGCGCTCCAAGATTCTGCCCGACGAGCGTTGCGGCCGCGGATCCTAGGCCCCAGGAAGGAAGCGTGGAGAAAATCACGATGCGAATGGCCACGGTGTAGCCGGCCGTCGCCTGGCTTCCAAAGGACTGGACCATGCGCACCATCACCAGCCAGCTCGCGGTGGCTACCAGGAGTTGCAGAACGCCGACGCCGGCGACTTCGAAGATGTTCCACATCAGCTTGAGCTTCAGACCGATGTGCCGGCGCAGAATTCTGAGATGAGCGCTGCCTTTGGCGAGCATCCATAGTTGGAACATCACGCCGATGCTGCGGCCGATGGTCGTCGACACGGCAGCTCCGGTCACGCCGAGCCGGGGAAACGGGCCAAGCCCGCGAATGAGACAGGGATCGAGACACAGATTGATGAAGTTGGCGAGCCAGAGCACACGCATTGCGATGGCAGCGTCGCCAGCGCCGCGGAAGACGGCATTGATGAGAAACAGCAGAAGGATGATCCCGGAGCTGCTCAGCATAATGCGGGTGTAGAGCGAGCCCATGGCGAGAATCTGCGGTGTGGCGCCCATCCAGGCAAGCAGCCGAGGAGCGAAGGGAAGAGCGATAGAAAGAATCAGCAGCGCAAAGCCGAGCCCAATCAGGACGGACTGAACGGCCGATTCCGCTGCGCCGTCGGGGTCGTGCTCGCCCACCCGACGGGCGACTAGTGCGGTGGTTCCCATGCTCAGGCCAAACGCAACGGCCATCACCAGAACCAGCATGCCTTCGGTGATTCCGACTGTGGCGGTAGCGTCGGCGCCGAGATGAGCGACGAAGAAGATGTCAACAATGCCGAAGAGCGATTCCATCGCCATCTCCAGCACCATGGGAACAGCGAGCAGGAGAATGGCGCGATTGACGGAAATCGCAGTGTAGTCCTGGTGCGAGCCGAGGACGGCTTCTTTCAAAAGCTTGAATAGACCAGCGTTGGCTGGCTGCGCGTTGGTAGCTGCAGAGGAACTCACTTGCGACTCTCCAATATTTTGTAACAGGGAAGAGACTACGGCTTTGTTGGCCGCGAGAAGAAGCGGGTTTTAGCGGGAGGGTCGCATAGGCGTAGAGCTTTCTTGTATCACGAGCGCGGGATAAAAGGCAAAGCTGCTGTTCTATAATCCAGCGCCATGAAAACATTCATCACCGCACTATTGCTGGCCGCGTCGGCATTCGCGCAGAACGCGCAGGAAGAGGGCAAGGTTGTTCGTTACCAGTTGAATCCGGCGGAGCTGAAGTACACCTACTCTGCGTCGTATAAGCCGGTGGCGCGGCTGTGGTCCGGCAACATTCTGGAAACGAATACAGTGGACTGTTTCGGCAATGCCATCAAGAAGCCGGGCGACACGCTGAGCATGGCGCCGGGAGATAATCCGCTGACCGGGCCGTTTTACGTTGAGGGAGCGGAACCGGGCGACACGCTGGCGGTGAAGATTCTTGACCTCCAGGTGGACGGCAACCAGGGCATCGGCGCGCTGGCGCCCGGGTTTGGCGCTATCAACTCGACGAATTACACGCCGATGATCAACCCGCCGATTCCAGAGAAAATCTGGTTTTATCCCATCGACCACGCGACGAACACGGCGACGTTTCAGGCGCTCGACTCCAAATACACGGTGAAAATTCCGCTGCATCCATTCTTCGGCTGCATTGGAGTGGCACCGGCCGGCGGCGAGGCCCGCAGTTCGGTAGTGCCGGAAGCTTTCGGCGGCAACATGGATTCGCCGGAAGCGAGCGTCGGCAACACAGTTTATTTTCCGGTAAACACACCCGGCGCGATGCTCTTCCTGGGCGATGGTCACGCAGCGATGGGCGATGGCGAAGTCGCAGGGACTGCAATTGAGGTGCCGCTGCGCAGCCGCGTTCAGGTGCATGTGATCAAGGGCCAGAAAATAAACTGGCCGCGCTTTGAAAACGATCAGTACATCATGACCGTGGGCGCGTATCGTCCGGTGGACGACGCTCTGCGTATCGCGTTCACTGAGCTGGTCGGCTGGATTCACAAAGATTATGGACTCTCAGAGATGGACGCTTACGAGCTACTCTCGAAAGTGGCAGAAATCCGGCTGAGCGAGATGGTGGACCCGAATTATGTTGTGGTGGCAAAGATCAAGAAGAGCTTCTTGCCGCAGAAGAAGACGCGCTAACCACAGCGGGCACGGAGGGACACAGAGGAAGACCAAAGATGTGCGGATAACATGAATTTTTCTGGTGAGCTGAACGCTTGGAACGGAAGAGCCCCATCTCGGAAGAGCAACGGCCCACCCTTCGCCAAACGCGTCGGTGGGATGGAGGGGAGGGCATACCCCCACATCGGGTGATCTGGTGATCGGGAGATCGGGTGATCTGAACCCCGCAACCCCGTTCACCGCAAAGGGCGCAAAGGTCCTGATCCCAGCGTTTAAAGGACTTAGCGCGTCAGATCCCAGAACCAAATCTCACCGGCAGAGTGCGCAGAGGATGCCGAGATCGGAAAGGCAAAACCTGAACACTGATGACACTGATTAGACTGATTGGCGCAGATTGGTGAACCGATGAAGGTCTAATCGGGCCTATCTACCGTTCCACCAACTCGGCTTTCTCGGTGACGGGGAGCGCTTTGGCTTTGGCGGCGCGGCCGGTGAGGCGTGTCCAGAAATTGTTCATGTGGTTCTGCACGCGGTCGAGATAGACGTAATAAACGGGCGTGATGTAGAGCGTGACCATCTGGGAGAAGATGAGGCCGCCGACTACGGCCAGTCCCAGGCCGCGGCGAGCTTCGGCTCCGGCGCCGAAGCCGATTGCGATCGGCAACGTGCCCATGAGAGCCGCCATGGTGGTCATCATGATGGGACGGAAACGGACCAGCGCGCCCTGGTAGATGGATTCTTCAGGGCTCTCGCCGCGCGTGCGCTCGTTCTCCAGCGCGAAGTCAATCATCATAATCGCGTTCTTTTTTACGATCCCTATCAGCATGATGATCCCGACGAACGAATAAAGGTTGAGCTCTTCATGGAAGATGAGAAGAGTGGCCAGCGCGCCCACGGCGGCCGAAGGCAAGCCGGAAAGGATCGTGAGGGGATGGATGAAGCTTTCGTACAAAATTCCCAAAACGATGTAGATCACGGCAATGGCCGCAAGCAGAAGGAAGCCGAGTCCGGCGAAGGACTGCTGAAAGGCGTGCGCGGTGCCCTGGAAGCTGCGCTGGACGGTTGCAGGAAGCGTTTTTTCCGCGACCTGCTCGACGGCTTTGGTGGCATCGCCGAGGGCGACGCCGTCTTTGAGGTTGAAGCTCAGCGTGACGGCCGGCAACTGGCCGAGGTGGTTGACGGTCAGCGGTCCCATGCCGGGCACGACGCTGGCGACGGTGTTGAGCGGGATGAGCTTTCCGTCGTCGGCGCGCACGTAAAGCATGGAGAGCGTCTGCGGGTTGCTGCGGTATTCGGGCGACAGCTCAAGGATGACGTAATACTCGTTGTTGGGCGTATAGATGGTGCTGACCTGGCGCTGTCCGAAGGCGGAGTAGAGAGCATCAGAAACCTGTTGCGCGGTAAGGCCGAGCGTGTACGCCTTGTTGCGGTCCACCTTCAAAGTGAGTTGCGGATTGTGGATCTGCAGGTCGGTGTTGACATCGCGCAGTATGGGAAGCTTGCGCAGTTCGGCCTGCATTTTGGGCGCGTCGGCATAGAGCTCGGCGGTGTCAGGAGACTGGAGGGTGTACTGGTACTGAGCGTTGGTGAGCCTTCCGCCCACGTTGGTGGTCGGCGGCACTTGCATGAAGACCATCACACCCTGGACTTGCGCCATTTTGGGCCGCATCTCGGCGATGAGGTCGTTGGCGCTCATCTGGTGCGGACGATCTTTGACATCTTTCAGATGAAAGAAGACGCGGCCCTGGTTCACTGGATTGCCGTAAGACGCCATGGTGTAGAGCACGGCGGGATCGCTTTCAACGATGCCGGCAATCTGCTGGACTTTCTGGCCCATCTCGTCAAAGCCGATGCCCTCCGGCGCCTGGATGAATCCGAACACCAGCCCTTCATCTTCGTTGGGAATGAAGCCGGTTTTGGAAATCATGAAGAGGAAAACGGTGAGCGCGATGACGCCGAAGCTCAGCATCAGCGTAACGAACTTCCACTTCAGCGCGCGCTTGAGCGTCCAGCGGTAGAAGTGGAGCATGCCATCGAAGACGCGCTCGGAGGCGTTGTAGAGCCTGCCATGCGTGGTTTCAGAAGGCGCGCGCAGAAAGCGGCTGCCCAGCATAGGCGTGAGCGTGAGCGAGACGAAGCCGGAGACAAGAATGGCCGCCATAATTACCACCGCAAACTCGTGCAGCAGACGGCCGACGATTCCGCCCATGAAGAGAATCGGGATGAAAACGGCCGTGAGCGAGAGCGTCATGGAGAGAACGGTGAACCCGATTTCGCTGGCGCCATCGAACGCGGCCTGCATCGGCTTCTTGCCCATCTCCATGTGGCGGACGATGTTTTCCAGCATCACGATGGCATCGTCAACAACAAAGCCGACGGATAAGGTGAGCGACATGAGCGAGAGATTGTCCACCGTGTAGCCGAGCACATACATCACCATGAACGTCCCGATGATGGACATAGGCAGCGCAAGGCTGGGAATGATGGTGGCAGAAATGTTGCGCAGGAAAAGAAAAATGACCATCACCACAAGCGCGATGGTCAAGAGCAGCGTGAATTTTACGTCGTTGACACTATTGCGAATCGAGACCGAGCGGTCGTAGAGCGTTTGCACCGTGATGGCGGTCGGGATTTGCTGCTTCAGGCGCGGCATCAGGGAGTTGATGGCGTTCACGATCTCGATGGTGTTGGTGCCGGGCTGCTTCTGAACGGCAAGAACGACCGCTCGCTGGTTGTTGAACCAGCTCTTGGCGTAGGCGTCTTGCACGCCGTCAAAGACGTTGGCCAGTTGCTCCAGACGAACCGGCGCGCCGTTGCGATAGGCCACGATCAACGGCCGGAACTGGTCCGCGCTGGCGAGATGACCGTTCGATTGCAGCGTGTAGGTCTTATCAGGAGCGTAAATGCTGCCGACAGGAAGATTGGTGTTGCCGCTTTGAATCGCCTGGGCAAGATCGTTGATTCCGATCTGCATGGACGCGAGCTTGTTGGGGTCGGCATCCACGCGGACGGCATACTTCGCCGCGCCAAACACCTGCACCTGCGCAACGCCCTGAATCATGGAGAGCTGCTGGCCGATGGTGGTCTCAGCGGCTTCGTCAACGGAGTAGATGGGCAATGTGGTGGAGCTGAGCGCGATGTAAAGAATGGGCGAATCTGCCGGGTTCACCTTCTTGAAGGTCGGCGGCGTAGGCAGGTTGGGCGGAAGTTGTCCGCCGGCTGCGGCAATGGCGGACTGCACGTCGACGGCAGCGCCATCGAGCTTGCGCGAGAGATCGAACTGGATGGTGATGCTGGTGGAGCCGAGCTGGCTTGTGGACGTCATCTGGCTGATGCCGGCGATGGTGGTGAACTGCTTTTCCAGCGGCGTCGCCACGGAAGAAGCCATGGTCTCAGGGCTGGCGCCGGGAAGGGAGGCGTTCACCTGGATGGTGGGGAAGTCCACGTTGGGCAGATCGCTTACCGGCAGCACGCGGTAGGCGAAGATGCCGAAAACAACAATCGCCGCCATCACGAGCGTGGTCATGATGGGACGGCGAATAAAGAGGCCGGTCATTGCGTCTGCTCTCCGGCGAGTTCGGCGGATTGTTTCGGTTGCGTGCTGTTGCCGGTAGCCTGCGGAACAGCAACTGTGCGCGTGACGTTGACCTTGTTGTTGGGAACGACACGGACCTGGCCGTCCACGACGACGCGATCGCCGGCGGCAATTCCGCTATCAATCACGGCGAGCTGGCCATAGTTGCGCGGCGTGTTCACCGGCTTCATCACGGCGGTTCCGTCAGACTGAACGATGTAAACAAATTTGCCTTGCTGCCCGGTCTGCACCGCAGTTGACGGAACCACGATGGCATGCGGGTCGGTGCCAAGCACAAGGCGCACATTCAAGTATTCGCCCGGCCAGAGCATGCGATTGCGGTTGGGGAACGTGGCCATCAGCTTGATGGTGCCGGTGGTTGCGTCGACGGCGTTATCGATGAAGGTCAGGGCGCCAATTTCCGCCTTCTGCTGGCTGGGAGGAAAGGCGCTGACTTTTAATTTCGTGCCGCCCTTCGCGCGTAGCGCGGACAGTTCAGATTCTGGAATATTAAAGGAGACGTAAATGGGTTCGATCTGGTTGAGCGTGGTCAGAGGATTGGTA
>DATEGH010000053.1:0-4386 GCA_035280185.1 Terriglobales bacterium | reverse complement strand
AATCCATTTTTTCTGAACGGCCATACTTCTGCAGGAAGTTTAGCGCCGATAGGCCAGGGGTGGGTTGATGCGGAAGGTACAGGTACGTTGGTGCTCAGAAGAATTGCCGCAAATACCACCTTTCCGATATAATTGACTAGTCTGACTAGTCGGCAATCATGGCAACCGGCAAAAATTTGTCCAAAAAACATCCTCGCGGAACAACAGGGAAAAACCTGCCCCGCGCGCGCTGGCAGTTGCAAACAGCCAAGGCGCGATTCAGCGAACTGTTCCGTAAGGCACGTTCCGAAGGCCCCCAGTGGGTCACGCGCCAGGATAAAGAGTCCGTGGTTGTGCTGCCCGCAGAAGACTATGAGCGTTTGTCGGCTCGCTCCCAACAGCCTAAGAGCCTGGTTCAGTTCTTTGCCCAGTCCCCTCTTGCGGGAGTGGCGATTGATCTTGAGCGGAAACCGGACTACGGTCGCAAGGTTGAACTGTGAGTGGGTTCCTGCTCGATACGAACGTAATCTCGGAGTTGATCCGGCCGAAACCTGAGCCCAAGGTGACAGCCTGGATCGAAGCCACGAACGAGAGTTTGCTTTATCTGAGTGTGCTGACTCTGGGAGAGATCCGCAAAGGAATCGCTTTTTTACGGAACAGCCCACGCCGTGTTGTCCTCGAAGCTTGGCTCGGCAGCGATCTCGCTGTGCGCTTCGCCAACCGTATTTTGCCGGTCGATGAAAGTGTGGCTGACCGTTGGGGTCGCATTGCAGCGGAGTCGACTGCCGAAGGATCACCACTGTCCGTAATTGACGGGCTGCTGGCGGCCACAGCCCTTCATTACAATCTCACGTTGGTGTCCCGCAATGTAAAGGATTTCGCGACTACTGGAGTGCCACTCTTTAATCCCTGGATATAAGGGAGTTGTCTGCAAGAAACGAAACGCACCCGAAAGTGGGTGCGTTCGCGCCAAAGTGCCGTTTTTTGGAGACGTGCTACATCCTTACCGAAGGACCTCTAGCAACTGGGGGCCAAGTACTGGTTACCGCCTACTCCTTCTCTTCTCCACCACCGGCCGCCGGTTCGCTGCCACCCTCGGCCTGCTGCTGCGCCTGTGCCTCTTCCATGGCCTTCTTGGCTTCAGCGGCGCGCTTGGCGCGCAGTTCGGCCCGTTTCTGGCGCTTTTCTTCCACCACCCGCTCCGCGCCCAGCAGTTCGATGAACGCCTTTTCGGCGCCATCGCCCTTCTGCCAACCGGTGCGCACTATTCGGAGGTAGCCGCCCTCGCGATCCCCAAAGCGGGGCGAGAGGTCGAACAGCTTGTCCACCGCTTCGCGGGTCATAAGGTAAGCGCCAGCCTGGCGGCGTGCAGCCAGATCGCCACGCTTGCCCAGCGTGATCATCTTCTCCACGTGGGGCCGCATGGCTTTGGCCTTCACCACGGTGGTTTCAATCCGCTCTTCCATGATGAGCGAAGTGACCAGGTTGCGCAGCAACGCGCGGCGGTGGCTCGTGTTCCTGCCCAGTTTCCAGCCTGCTTTAAGGTGACGCATGATAAGTCCTTAATTGGGGATTGACGATTTTCGATTGACGATTGCCCGCGGTAGGCTGCTCAACAATCGTCAATCTTCAATCGCCAATTCTCAGTAATTTTGTCCTTCGCCGAAGCCAGGGGCTCCCAAAGCCGGCGCCGGTTGCGGCGGAGCACCCGGCACGGCGTTGCCGTGCTCGTCAATCTTCATGCCCAGGCTCAGGCCCATGGAGGCCAGGATCTCCTTGATTTCGTTGAGCGACTTGCGGCCGAAATTCTTGGTCTTCAGCATTTCAGCCTCAGTCTTCTGCACCAGCTCGCCGATGGTCTGGATATTGGCGTTCTTCAGGCAGTTGTAGCTGCGCACCGAAAGCTCCAGCTCCTCGACTGAGCGGTTCAGGTTCTCGTTGCGGATCTCCGGCTTCCGCTCTTCAGAGCTGGTGATGGTCTCCATCTCCTCTTCGAAGTTGATGAAGATGTTCATATGGTCTTTGAGCAGCTTGGCCGCCAAACCGATAGCATCGGCGGGCAGCACAGAGCCGTTGGTCCACACTTCGAGGGTGAGCTTGTCGTAGTCGGTGATCTGGCCCAGGCGGGCGGCTTCCACCGTGTAATTGACCTTGCGCACCGGCGAGTGCACCGAGTCAATGGGGATGAATCCGATGCCCAGGTCTTCGTCGAAGTTCTTGTCTGCGGCCACGTAGCCGCGGCCGCGCTTGAGGCGCATCTCCATGTCCAGCTTGCCGCCTTCGCTGATAGTGGCCAGATAAACTTCCTTGTCCAGCACCTCAACGTCGGCGTCGGCCTCGATCATGCCGGAGGTGACCACGCCCGGCTGGTCGGCGCGCAGGTAGATGGCCTTCGGTCCCTCGCCGTTGAGCTTGAAGGGCACCTGCTTCATGTTGAGGATGATGTCAGTGGCATCCTCCACCACGCCGGGAATGGACTGGAACTCGTGCAGCACGCCTTCGATCTTGACTGCGGTGACAGCGGCGCCTTCAATCGAAGACAGCAGCACGCGGCGCAGGGCATTGCCGATAGTGGTGCCGAAGCCCCGCTCAAAAGGTTGCGCCCAGAACATGCCATACTTATCTGTAAGGCCTTCGGTGTCAACCGCGAGCCGTTTTGGTTTCTGAAAACCTTTCCAAAGCATTTGCGTTCTTCTCCTCTTCGGCCATGCTGCTCAATTTCGGCTTGCCGGCTGGCCCGCAGCCGGCTCCAGCGCCGAAAAAGGCCGATCTGGCACGAAATGTGAATGGGCCGAAAAAACCAGCAAATCAACACCCAGCTTTCAGAATTCAGCCGGTGTGACCGCATTGCCGGCGACCGTCAGCCGTGGACTACTTGCTGTACAGTTCAACGATCAGCTGCTCATTGATGGGCAGGTTGATATCTTCCCGCTTGGGCAGGTTGACCACCTTTCCCTTCAGTGTCTCGCGATTCACTTCCAGCCAGCCCGGAGCGGCCTGATGTGCCGTGTATTCCATGGCCTGCTGAATAATGGGCAGCGTGCGGCTCTTCTCGCGAATGGCAATTTCATCTCCGGCCTTGACCTCGTAGGACGGGATGTTGACCTTGCGGCCATTCACTTCTACGTGGCCGTGGCGCACAAACTGACGCGCCTGCCGTCTCGCCACCGCGAATCCGATGCGGTAAACGATATTGTCCAGTCGCCGCTCCAGTTGCTGCAGCAACAGCTCGCCGGTGACTCCCGGCTTGCGCGCCGCAAACTCGAAGTAGTTGCGGAACTGTTCTTCCTGGACAAAATAGATGCGCTTCGCCTTTTGCTTTTCACGAAGCTGCAAGCCGTAGCCGACGACCTTGGCCTTGCGGTCCTTGCCGTGCTGCCCAGGCGCGAAGTTACGCTTTTCTATCGGACACTTTTCACTGAAGCATTTCGCCCCCTTGAGGAACAACTTCATGCCCTCGCGGCGGCACAAACGGCATACTGGTCCTTTATAGCGTGCCAATTTTCTTCTCCTTTGATCATCGGTTTACGGGCATGGCGTGCCGGTCGTCCCGATGGAAAATTCAGTTTTGAGTTTCCTGTTTCCACTTTCAAAACCGGCCCTCGAAAACTCAAAACCTGAAACTAGACTCTCCGCCTTTTTGGCGGTCTGCAGCCGTTGTGCGGAATCGGAGTGACGTCCTTGATCTGGCGCACCTCAATTCCGGCGGCAGCCAGCGCGCGAATCGCCGATTCACGGCCCGAGCCCGGCCCGCTCACCCGCACCTCCACGCTGCGCACGCCATGATCGCGAGCCTGGTTGGCGGCGTTCATGGCCGCCTGCTGCGCCGCAAAGGGCGTGCCTTTGCGCGAACCTCGGAATCCCAACGATCCCGAACTCTTCCATGAGAGCACGTTGCCCTGCATGTCGGAGATGGTCACGATGGTGTTGTTGAATGACGCCTGGATGTGCGCCACGCCGTGTGGGACGTGCTTGCGCTCCTTGCGCTTGAACTGCTTCTTCTTGCCTTTTTTCTCCGGCGCCGCTGGGGCTCCGGCCGCGGGTGTAGTCGGTTTTGCCATAAATTTATGTCTTCGCCGTGGATTTCTTCTTTTGCGCCACTGTGCCCTTGCGCGGACCCTTGCGGGTGCGCGCGTTGGTATGCGTCCGCTGGCCGCGCACCGGCAGATTACGACGGTGGCGGAAGCCGCGATAAGAGCCGATTTCGATCAACCGCTTGATGTGCATGGCGGTGTCTTTGCGGAGGTCGCCCTCGACCCCGCCTTCGGTCTCGATGACGTGACGGATGCGGTTGACCTCATCTTCGTTCAGGTCCTGCACCTTCTTCGCCGCGTCCACCTTGGCCTGCTCCACGATGCTCTGCGCGCGGGAGTGGCCGATGCCGTAAATGTAGGTCAGCGCAATCGC
>DATEGH010000052.1:0-5872 GCA_035280185.1 Terriglobales bacterium | reverse complement strand
CCGCTGCGTAGCCTCGCTCGAGCGATTCATGGAGTAAAACGGGTCTTCTGTCAGGTCTTCGGGCGGAGTGGCCACCGCCGCGATGATTCCCATTAGCGCAACCTCCTGTCCGGGTTTTGGAGTCGCCTTGTCGAGCACGATGGAAACCGTATTCCCATTCTTTGCTTCAACGATGGTCGCACTCACTGCGGCGCCGCGTGACATGAGCGTCTTTTCATTGACAACAAGGTCGCGCGTAAGGTGCAGTACGATCTTGTCTCCTGTCTTGGCCGTCTTAAAGTCCAATGTCTGGTTCAGCGCGCAAAAGGCGGTGGCGGCGTGCTGCGCACTAGCGGCCAGTGTCAAAAGAAATAGCATTAAAGGAATTGTGATGATCCGACGCATGGTTTGCTCCTGCAAGATGGCGGAGAGTGTAACACTGGTGCCCGGCATCGGCGCATAAATAACTGTAGACAGGGTGACGTCTCCCTGCCCCGCGGATCCCATACATAGCCACGACTCAGCGCAACCCTCCCGGATTCGCAGGATCAACGGGCAGCGTTATTCGAAGCGCTGCTTTCTATCACTTGTAGCATGGGTGCGTACTTCGGTGACGTATGGCTGGTGCGGCTGATCCTTCAGCGAGGATTGGCGGCGCTGTATCTGCTTGCCTTCATTGTTGTCTTGCGCCAGTTCAGAGCTCTGCTGGGCGAAGACGGTCTTCTGCCTGTGCCGCAATTCACCGCCCAGATCGGCTGGCGGGAAGCGCCAAGTCTGTTCTGCTGGCGTTACTCCGATCGGCTTTTGACCATCGTGGGTTGGACGGGCCTTGCGCTTTCCGCCGCTCTCCTCACCGGACTGCCTGAGCGGGGACCGTACTGGGCAACCGCTATCACCTGGCTTGTGCTCTGGTTCCTCTATCTTTCCATCATGAATGTCGGCCAGACATTTTATGCATTTGGCTGGGAATCGATGCTGATTGAAGCGGGCTTCTTTGCGGCATTTCTCGGCCCCGAGCGCATGCGGGCTTCAGCCATTCCGGTATTGATCCTGCGCTGGATGCTGTTCCGAACCGAGGTTGGCGCCGGGCTCATTAAATTGCGCCATGACCCTTGCTGGCGGAACCTGACCTGCCTCTACTATCACTACGAAACTCAGCCCTTGCCGAATCCTCTGAGCTGGTACTTCCACCACTTGCCCAAATTTATGCACCGGTTCAGCGTGCTGTTCAGCCACTTTGTCCAGGTTGTTGTTCCCTTCGGACTGTTTGCTCCCCTGCCGGTGGCCTCGATTGCGGGAGGTCTCATCATTTTTCATCAACTATGGCTGGTGATCAGCGGAAATTACTCGTGGCTCAACTGGCTCACCATGGTGCTGGGAATCAGCGCTTTCAGCGATGCTACGCTTTCCGCACTGGTCCCGATCAACACCCTGCCGACCGCACCCCGGCCAGCCTCAGTTGATGTCCTGCTCTATATGCTCATAGGCGCGGCAGTGATGTTAAGCATTCAGCCGGTGATGAATCTTTTCTCACGCAATCAACTGATGAATTACAGCTACAACCCTCTTCACCTCTCCAATACTTACGGAGCTTTTGGCAGCGTCACCAGGCAGCGCTATGAAATCGTCATCGAAGGAACTGATGAGCTTGTCATCACGCCTCAAACCAGATGGCGGGAATATGAGTTTCGAGCCAAGCCGGGCGATCCCCTGCGTCTCCCGCCGCAAGTGGCGCCCTATCATTTGCGCCTGGACTGGCTTATGTGGTTCCTTCCGTTTCGGGTAGCAGTTACTGGGGACGGAATCGCAGTGCCGGGGTATGAGCTCTGGTTCATGAGGTTGATTCAGAAACTGCTCGTCAACGATCCTCAAACGCTCAAGCTTCTGAAGCATAATCCCTTCTCTGACCAGCCACCCAAGCTTGTCCGCGCGCTCTTTTATGAGTATCGGTACACATCCTGGAGTGAAAGAAGGGAAACGAGGGCCTGGTGGAAGCGACAATTGGTGGATGTGTATCTTCGTCCAACGTCGGCGCGAGAACTGCGACAGATTTTCCTGCGACAGATTTAATTCAGGGCCATGCGAACGCTGCCGCGGACAATAACGCTGAATTCGCTCGCGGCTGGCACACGCTGGAGAAAAATTCCGGAAGCAGGCAGTGCAACCGCTTTACCGCGGCTCTTGCGCGGGTTCTTAGCTTCGACGTTTTAGCCGACGCATTCCGTCATTGCCCTTTCGTAATGTCGAATCGCGCAGCGCAACCCACGACTTACAGTCTTTCTCTGATTTCTTCCGCTCTCACTGTCCCTTATAAATAATCCAGGAACTCTGGATTCACCGCTTCAACCGATGTTGCATCTCGATTACCTATCTTGTCTGCTCACCATTGCCTCCACGGTAATGATCGGGAAGCGTATGTGGCACGGCTGGCTGGTCGCCGGCGTTAACAGCGTGATCATCTCCGCCATCGGCGTTAAGACCGGCCAATGGGGCTTTGTTCCCGCCAACCTGTTCTGCATTGCTATTTACGTTTACAACGTGGCGAGCTGGCGCAAGAAATCGCCAGAGCCCGCGGCTTCTGCTACCCTGAACGGACAAGACGCAACCCGCCACAGGCCGCGGCGGTTTGCTTTGCGTTCCAAGACCGGCGGCGATGACCGACCTACCCGTAATCGAATTCGCCCACGTACAGTACCGAACCACCGGGAATCGCATACTTCTCAATGATCTGAATCTCGCGGTCCATCGCGGCGAAATCCTGATGCTTCTTGGCGCCAGCGGCTCAGGCAAAACGACGACACTGAAGCTCATCAACGGCCTGCTGCAGGCGAACGACGGTCAGATCAGGATCGAAGGCAAGCCGCTTCAGGATTGGGACCTGATTCGCCTGCGCCGGCGCATCGGATACGCCATCCAGGAAGTCGGCCTGTTTCCTCATTACACCGTGAGCGAAAATGCTGGTCTCGTACTCAAACTGGAGAACTGGCCGGCGCAGGAGCTGCAGGCGCGAGTTGACGAGGTTCTGCGCCTGGTCGGACTGCCTCCCGAAGAGTTCGCCACGCGCTACCCGCATGAACTCTCTGGAGGACAGCGTCAGCGCGTGGGACTCGCCCGTGCCCTCGCCGCCGATCCCCCGATTCTGCTGATGGACGAGCCATTCGGCGCCCTCGATCCCATGACGCGCGTTGCTCTCCAGCGCGAGTTCAAGCAGCTTCAGCAGCGGCTGAGCAAGACAGTAGTCTTTGTGACTCACGATGTGAGTGAAGCTCTGCTACTGGGCAATCGGATAGCGTTGATGGATAACGGAAAGTTGGCTGGAATCTTCTCCCCGCGCGAGTTCCTCTCTTCTTCAGATCCTGCAGTAAAGCCATTCATAGAGGCGTTTCGGGCCATGCACAAAATTGACGACGAAGGCGGAGCCTATGCTTGATTTCATCTTCACTCACAAGCGCGAAGTGCTCACCCTTACCGGAGAGCATCTTTGGCTGGTCGCTATCTCCATGCTGCTGGCCATCGCGATTGGCGTGCCGCTCGGGATTCTCCTCACCCGTCGTCCACGATACCGCGGGCTTATTCTTGGTGGCAGCAATGTCATTCAGACCATCCCCAGCCTGGCGCTTTTCGGGTTGCTTCTCCCATTGCCTTGGCTCGGTGCTCGGGCGGACCGTCTCGCGATTCTCGCCCTGATGCTCTACGCATTGCTGCCCATCATCCAGAACACGTTTGTCGGAATCACCGGCATTGACCAGCCAATTCGCGAAGCCGCAGCCGCCATGGGAATGACCGGCCGGCAGATTCTCTGGCATGTGGAACTGCCGCTGGCTTCGGGTGTGATCGTGGCGGGCATTCGAGTGGCGACTGTGATTTGCGTGGGACTTGCGACTATCGCAGCGGCCATTGGCGCGGGCGGACTGGGCGAATTCATCTTTCGCGGTCTCTCGATGGTGGATAACCGCGTGATCCTCGCCGGCGCTGTTCCTGCCGCCATCATGGCGCTTCTCGCCGACCAGTTGCTTGGCCTGGCGCAACGGCTGCTCACGCGAAAGCGCAACTAGAATGCGCCGGCGCGACTTCCTCTCCGCCGCAGCTCTCATGCTGCTCGGCTGTCGTCCTCACTTTGGCGGCCTGACTATTGGATCGAAGAATTTCACGGAGCAACTCATCCTCGGCGAATTGCTGGCGCAGTATCTTGAGGCGGCGATCAAGACAGCAATGGACCGCCGCTTCTATCTTGCCGGAACTTACATTTGCCAGCAGGCGCTCCTGGCAGGGCGGATTGACCTCTATGTCGAGTACACCGGAACGGCACTCGCCGCCGTGCTGAAGGAAAAGGCAATCTCCGGTCACCAGCAGGTCTTTGATCAGGTGCACCGGGACTATGCGCGACGCTTTAACCTGAAGGTAATGCCACCGCTCGGCTTCGACAACAGCTTTGCTCTGGTAATGCGCCGCGCCGATGCCGACGAAAAGCACTTGACCAAGCTTTCGCAACTCGCGCCCTTCGCTCCCCAGATGCGCATGGGCGTGGGTTATGAGTTTCTCGAGCGGCCGGACGGCTACAAAGGACTGGTTGCAAAGTATGGGTTGAAATTTGCAGAGCCGCCGCGAGTGATGGACCTGGGACTGCTCTATCGCGCGCTGGAATCGCGTCAGGTGGATATCGTCGCCGGATCGAACACGGATGGGCTGATTGCCGCCCTCAATCTCGTGGTCCTCGACGATGACCTAAAGTATTTTCCGCCCTACGACGCCGTGCCCATCGTGCGTCCCGATGCGCTGCGCCGCTACGCGAGTTTGGAAGATTCTCTGAACCATCTCGCCGGCAAAATTAACATTCAGGCCATGCGGCAGATGAACTATGCCGTAGACGGCCAGAAGCAAGACGCAGCTCGAGTCGCGCGCGAATTTCTCCGCACTCACAATTTGCTCGCGTCCTGATCCTGCTCGAAGTCAGAATCCCGGTGGCCGCAGCCCAGCAACACCGAAGCTTTTCTCCAGCGCCAACCCCGCGCGTCCCAGCGTTCCTTCCTCAAAAAGACGGCCGATCAGCGTGACTCCATGCGGCACGCGGCGCGGCGGCGAGAACTTGGGCAGCGGATGCGCCGGATCAGGGGCCCAGTCGCTACGAGCCTCTGATACTTCGACAAACCCTGCTCGCAGCGTGAGCGACGGCTGTCCAGTGAAGTTGGTGATGGTCAGCATCTCGTCGCGCAGAGAAGGAACCAGCAGCAGATCCACTTCCCGGAACAGACGCGCCATTTCGTTCGCCACCTTTCGCCGCAGGCGATCACTCTGCACAAAATCTACCGCAGAGAGAAAACGCGATTGTCGAAACGTGTTTGGCCATGCATCCGGAACCTGCATCTTCAGTTCGTCAACCTGCTTGCTAAGCGTGAGTTCTTCAAACGCCGCTGCCGATTCGGCGAACAGGATTACATCAAGGCAGTCGTAGTTCCAATCTGGAAGCGAGACCTCCACCGGAACCATTCCAACCTTCTTCACGGTCTCTAGCGCGGCGCGGTCTACATCTGTGGCCGGAGGTTCCTTCATCCACTTGGGGAAGTAACCGACCTTCAATCCCTTCACCGGAGCACTGAAGTTGTAATCCAGCTTGCTGGGAACGCTGGAAAGATCGCCCGGATCGGGGCCGCTGATGGCGTGCAGCACCAGCATGGTGTCTTCCACCTGCCGAGTCATCGGACCCAGTTTGTCGAGCGACCAACAGAGCGTCATGGCGCCAGTGCGCGCGACGCGTCCGTAGGTTGGACGCAATCCCGTGATCCCACAGCGCATGCTGGGGCTCACGATGCTTCCTCCGGTCTCACTGCCGATGGAGAAGCCCACCAACCCGGCCGACGTAGCCGATCCCGGACCGGCGCTCGATCCTGATGAT
>DATEGH010000051.1:0-3023 GCA_035280185.1 Terriglobales bacterium | reverse complement strand
CCCTAAATAGACCGAATCCACCGCATCCAGCAGTTGGACCATCTCACTCGACGTGAAATCGATATGATTCTCCACCGCCATCCGGATTCCATAATCCGCGGCGATTCGTACGGCGTCGCGGAACATCCCTGCGAGCCTTTCAAGTTGCGGCGAATGCGGCTGGTCGCGAAATCGCAAGCTGCTTCCCACAACCCGCATCACCTTTGCGCCGATCGCATGCGCGCTTTTGAAGCTGCCGATCATCTCCTCGTACGCCTGAATGTTCGCGCCGCCCTCAAGCCCGTCCGGATGCCCCCACGCGTATACGAGCTCCATGCCGCGGCTATCGAGCAGTTGGCCCAGATCCTGTAAGTACCCGGAGTCGCGGCTTGGCAAAAAACAAGACTCCAGCGATACGCCATCCACTCCCAATTCCTGCGCGCGCCGGATGAAATCTTCCACCGTCATACTGCGGTCCGGTTGCCGTTGTTGCGGATACACTTCACCAAAAAAGCGGTGATAGCAGTAACTGTCGATTCCGACCTTCATCTCTCCACCCGCCTCAGACTAACGCCAGTTGCCGCTCCATGTACTTTCGTGGAAACAGCTTCTGCCTGTGTGCATCGACAAAAGTGGTGGCGGATACGCTGTGACATCCGTTGCGAATGGTCTGAGCTCCTTTTTTCAATCAGTCGGTGATCTCGGCTCTTTGGAGCGCGTGGGATCCGTGAGAGCGTCCGCGCGCCCTTAGAACTGGGAGAAATTACCAAGCAGATCTTCGAGATCGGCTGGCGCGCCGGCCCGCTCATCATTACATCTGGATTCGCTTTCGGCGTTGTGCTGGCCTTGCAAACCCGGTCTTCCATGGAGAGCTTTGGCGCCGAAGCGATGACTCCGCACATCTCGTACAGTCTCTTCAAGGACATCGGTGCGTTGATTGCAGGCCTGCTGGTAGCCGGACGCGTAGGCGCGGGAATCGGAGCCGAACTCGCCGGCATGCGTATTACCCAGCAAATCGACGCGCTCGAATCTCTTGCCGTCGGTTCGTTCAAGTACCTGATCGTCACACGCATCGTAGCTTGCGTAATTGCGCTTCCCATCCTGACCATACTAAATTTTTCAGGTCTGGCTGGTGGCATGATTTCGGATCTTCTTTCTTTGCATATGTCCATCCGCCTGTTTCTGAATGACGCCTTCAGCCTTCGGCGAGAGAAAGGTCCTCGACGATGTTTCTCTTCAGATCAATCCCGGAGAAGCCTTTTGCACTCTCGGTAGAAGTGGAACGGGGAAGAGCGTGACTCTGAAACTCATGATTGGCCTGCTCCAGCCCGACCAAGGCGGCGTCTATATCGAAGGAAGCAAACTCCAGGATTTGGATACCAACTGAGAAAACGCGCCGGCTTCCTTTTTCAGAATGCCGCTCTATTTGATTCCATTTCCCTCAGCGAAAACGTCGCCTTCTCTCTGCGTCGCCATACCCGTAAATCCGAACATGAAATTCAGGCGGCGGTGCGCGAAAAGGTCGAGCAGGTGGAGCTTGGCGAAGAAGGGAAAAGGTGCCGTCCGCGCTCTCCGGCGGTATGCGGAAACGAGTCGGCCTGGCGCGTTTTCTTTCTGGCCTTCGCGGCGCTATTGCTGGCCATCATGCTCGATAGCTTTACAACCTGGACGCAATCCAAGCTGCATCTCTCACGAAAACCGGCCTACTTCCTTGTTGCCGGTGTGATCGTCATGCTCGGCGTTCTCATCGGTTGGTTTCTCGTCCCGGGCCTCCTTCATCAGGCTTCGGAAATTGCATCCCTCATCCCGAAATCTCTGGGGCAAATCAGACAAATTTTGGAAAAGCAGACTTGGGGACATTACCTGGTCCGGTTCGTCCAGCGGGAAAGCGGCCGGATCAATGCCGAACCCAAGCTGGCTACCGCTGCTAGCAGCACCGCTGACGCTATTGTCGGCTCCTACGCCGCACTCAATCCCCAAACCTACATCTCGGGACTGTTGCGCCTATTGCCCGAGAAGTGGCGCGAACTAGCCCGGCGCGTGGGCGCCGAAGTCCTCTATACATCGCGTTGGTGGCTGCTCGGCCAGCTCGTGCCTATGGCCTTCTTAGGCCTGTTGACGATGCTCGGGCTCTGGCTCCTCGATGTTCCGCTCGCATTCACCCTGGGTCTGCTGACCGCCGTCATGATTTTCATTCCCTACTTGGGAGCGCTGGCTTCCGGGATTCCCGCCGTTCTCGTCGCCTTGCAGCAAGGGCCGCGAACCATGCTCTATGTCCTGATTCTTTACCTGGCTATGCATGGCCTCGAAGCCTATCTGATCACTCCACTGATTCAAAAGAAGGCCGCACCACTGCCGCCCATCATCACCGTGCTTGCCGAATTTCTGATGTGGATCGTGGCCGGACCGCTCGGCGTCATCATTGCGACACCAGTAGCCGCGGCGATCCTAACCTTGATCAGAACCTTATACCTGCATGAATCGCCCGAAAAATGCTAGATTGCAGTTCTCCTATCTCCTACTCTCACGACGCAGGAGCATCCTTCGGCCCCGGCGGCGATGCCGGCGCATCTTCCGACCGCGATCCCGATCCGCGCGGCAATTGCTGCGCGAAATCCATCCGGAGCGTGCTCAGCAGATCCACCGCTTCTTTGGTAGTCAGCAGACTCTGTCTCGTGCGGGTAATGAGATTATCCGCTTGCCCAACCAGCAGCCTGTAAAAGCTCGATCTCTGCCCGAACGGGAACGCCTTTTGCGCGGTGACTACAGCGCCTACAATGGCCCCGAGTACCGCGGAAATCTCCGGTCTCTTTACGAATCCAGCGGCCACCACCGCGATGGAAAGCAAAATCCCGACGACCGTGAGTACAATATCCCAACGATTATTGAAGTTGTAGCGGCGCTCGCAATCAGTGCGGAACGCCGCGATTTCCTGCAAGAGCCCGTTCGCGCCCACGCCGGGTGTAGAGGGAGCCGGCATTACGTGTATATCTTCTGCGTTTGAACTCACCCTGCCTCCTTCCAAATTCTCTGCTGTTGCCACA
>DATEGH010000050.1:0-5570 GCA_035280185.1 Terriglobales bacterium | reverse complement strand
AACAATTTGATCGGTGTTCAAGATGGAGCCCAATTGGTTGGGAGCACCATTCGTTGCTGGACTTGCTCCCTGCGAGTTGTCGCAGACATTGAAGCTGCTGAGACCGGCTGACCCGGAGAGGAAGGCAAGCGATCCAGAGGGCAGAGTCGCGACATTGGAGAAACTGCCGCCCGGAGTCAGCTTCTGGAGCGTGGCAAAGGGGGAGAACACATAAAGGTTGCCGTCTGTGGCTCCGATGTAAGCCTTGCTTCCGTCCGGCGTGAAAGCCGCAGCGACTGCATTGTGGATGATAAAAGTTTGCAGGCTGCCGTTGGTCGCGTCAAAGAAGCGGAGGCGGTGATTCAGCACGTTGGGGTCGTTCGGCGCGTTCGAGACGATTGCATGATTCCCGTCCGGAGAGACAGCCAGGACGGTTCCAACTGCCTCCGGACCGACGAGCGTTGTCGTATTTGAAGCCGGCCCAAACGCGACCAGGCCAGCATCGGTACCGATGTACGCCTTGTTTCCATCGGAGCTGAAGAGAAAGGAATTAGGGTGTCCGGGAAGACTGACGGGCGTACCGGCGGCGGGCGGAGTCTTGCTGGTGTCGATCGGAATGACTGTTGAAGCGCTCGCCAGGTCTTTGCTCGCCACATAAACAGTGGTTGCCGGACTGGCGCCGCCGACGGTGATGTTGAAGATATTGCTGTAAACCGGCTGGTTGATTCCGATCCCGCAGGAAGGAGGAGCGCAAGCAGCAAAGATCCCCGCCACGCCGGAGGAAACTGCCGTGACCGTTCCCGTTGTCGTGGGCCCCACTACTGTCGCCACTGCAGTGTTGTTGCTGACGAGCGAGATGCCGGGAACGCCGTTTACTACGGTTCCATTTTCGTCGGTCATATCGGCTTCAACCTGAGCTGTGGTTGCGGGATTCAGGCTGAGCGTTGCCGAAGTGGTTAGATCTCCTGGCACATGCAGACGCAGATTCACCGGCATGCAGGTCTTGAAGCTGGTCGCAGGAGAAGAAGTGCTCCCCACACTGGCTACCACGCCGGTGGCCCCGGGAATGACCGCAGTAGCCAGACCATTTGCATCTACGGCTGCGACTTGCGGACTACTGGAACTCCAGGTGAATTCGCCGATCTGGCCGCTGATTTCATGAGCGTTGGGAGCGCAGGGACCGGTGGTGTCGAGAGGCGTTACAGCACTGGAACAGGCATGAGCGACGAACTGATGAGTCTGCTTCTGGGAAAAACACTTTCCGGCCGCAACTGGATCCACGACGATCGAGCTCACGTGAGGATGAACGGAGACGGCTACCGGTCCGCTGGTGATTCCCTGCGCGGTCGCTGTGATCGTGGCGGAACCCGTTAGAGGAGTTCCAGCGCCGGTGATGCCGTTGCAGCTGACGAAAGTGGAATCCCACACGCCTCCGCAGACCAATCCGGAGGGCGAGATCGTGGCGAGACTGGGATTGGAGGAATTGAAAGTGAAAGTGGTTGTGGCGGTTGCGCCGGCTGAATCCAATGCCTTCACCTGTAGCGGATCAGAAACCTGGCCGGATTCAAGTGAAAGCGACGCGGGCGTCAAGATCACCTGCGCGACCGCATTTTTCTTGCTGGAGGAGCCGCCTCCGCAGCCCGCAAGGGCGCAAAGCAAGGCGCCAAACACAAAAATAAGTGCAGTCCTAATCGAGCAGTGCTGCATAGAACCTCAGGAGATAAGAGTGGGAGAAAGACAATGATTCAGTGTAGTTTCTGAGAGTATTTTCTTCAACTCTATGCATGGCCGGCAGTCTCTGATGATTGGCTTATCGCTCTCGCGATGAACGCTTGTCGGGGAACGCTGCTTTTCCGAGCTTTTGCAGAGTTTTGCGTGGGAAAAATCCTTCCAGTATGTTTAAGGTTAACCCCGTGAATTCGAAAGCTGGCGGCGCAGTTGACGGGGCCTTCTCCCAATTGCTATATTGGACAGGTTCTGCGGGTACGATTTGGCTCGCTGTAGCTCTGAGCTGTAGCTAGTTTGCCCGAGGATTTCGATCCGTTAACAGGGCTGCCTCGCTGAAACGGTTCGCGCTACCTTCCACCGTGAAGGGTATGCGGACCAGAGGAGACGAAACGGAACGCCCCCGAATGGCTCGGCGCCACCGTCGTTTCCCAACCACCGACAGGTAACCTCGTATTTTTCCGCAATTTAAGCGGAATCATGGCTCCGGTCGCACGGAACCAGCCCCGGTAAGCCGGGATCAAAGCAGGCTGAGCGAGAGTGTGGGTCTGCGTGTGTGCGGCTGGAACAGCATTTTTGTGTGCAAGGAATTAGAGAAGAACAGGTATGCCGACATTCAATCAACTGGTTCGTAAAGGCAGGAAGGCGCCGAATTATAAGACGGCGAGTCCGGCACTACAGTCTTGCCCGCAGCGGCGGGGCGTCTGCACGCGCGTTTACACCCAGACGCCGAAGAAGCCGAACTCGGCTTTGCGCAAAGTTGCGCGCGTTCGCCTGACCAACGGAATTGAAGTGACAACATATATTCCGGGCGTCGGCCACAACCTGCAGGAGCACTCGATTGTGCTGATCCGCGGTGGCCGTGTGAAGGACCTGCCGGGAGTCCGGTACCACGTGGTTCGCGGCACGCTGGATGCGACGGGCGTCGCCAACCGGAAGCAGGGGCGGAGTAAGTACGGGGCCAAAAGGCCGAAGTAAGCAAATGGCAATTGGCAAATCGTAATGGCCAAACCGGTTGAGACCAGGCTAGTTGCTAATTGCCAATTGCTTAGTGAAGAGAGTTTCAAGTTTCGAGGATTTTGACGCTATGCCACGAAAAGGCCACATTCCGAAGCGGGAAGCGATTGCAGACCCGATCTACAACTCCACTCTGGTGACCAAGTTCGTCAATACCATGATGTGGGGCGGCAAGAGGTCGACAGCGCAGGGGATTTTTTATAAATCCATGCACAATCTGGAGTCCAAGGGCGGCGACGGCGCGCTGAAGCTCTTCACCAAGGCAGTCGAGAACACCAAGCCGCTGCTCGAGGTAAAGACCCGCCGCGTTGGCGGCGCCAACTACCAGGTGCCAGTGGAAGTGAATCCGGACCGGCGCACCTCGCTGGCGATCCGCTGGATTGTGGGCTATGCGCGCGAGCGCGGCGAAAAAGGAATGGTGGACAAGCTGACGAACGAATTGCTGGACGCCGCCAACGGACGCGGCGCCGCGATCAAGAAGAAGGAAGACGTGCATCGCATGGCGGAAGCGAACAAAGCTTTTGCTCATTACAGGTGGTAAAGCAATTTCAAATTTGAAATTTTAGATTTCAAATTTTCAAGGATTAGGAATACACAAAGTGCCACGACAGGTCCCATTAGAGCGCTGCAGGAACATCGGCATCATGGCTCACATCGATGCCGGCAAGACCACTACGACTGAGCGCATCCTTTTTTATACCGGCATCACGCACCGGATCGGCGAAGTGCATGAAGGCACCGCCACCATGGACTGGATGGAGCAGGAGCAGGAGCGCGGCATTACCATTACATCCGCCGCCACGACCTGTTTCTGGCGCGACATCCGCATCAACATCATTGATACGCCCGGCCACGTGGATTTCACCGCTGAAGTTGAGCGCTCGCTGCGCGTTCTCGATGGCGCCTGTGCGGTGTTCGACGCCGTTCACGGCGTAGAGCCGCAGTCAGAAACGGTATGGCGCCAGGCCGATAAATACGGCGTCCCGCGCATTTGCTTTATCAACAAGATGGACAAGATGGGCGCCGATTTCGAGCATGCGGTGGACACGATCCGCAAGCGCCTCAATGCTCGACCGGTAGCGATTCAGATTCCAATCGGCCAGGAAGCAGGGTTCAAGGGCGTTGTCGATCTCATCGGCATGAAGGCCATCTACTGGCGGGATGAGACGATGGGCGCCAAGTACGAAGTGGAAGAAATTCCCGCCGACCTGAAGAAGAAAGCTGAGGCTTTCCACGCTCAGTTAGTCGAGTCGGTCGCTGAGCACGATGACGAACTGCTGCACAAATTCCTGGAAGGCGAGCCCATCTCGGCCAACGAGCTGCGCTCATCGCTGCGGAAGAGCGTTATCTTGCTCAAGCTGTTCCCCGTGCTGTGCGGCACGGCGTTCAAGAACAAGGGCGTGCAGACGCTGCTGGATGCGGTAGTGGATTTCCTGCCCTCACCGATCGATATTCCGCCGGCGCAGGGACACGACCCTGACCATCCGGAAAAAATTCTGGAGCGCAAGCCGGCGGATAATGAGCCTTTTGCCGGGCTGGCGTTCAAGATCATGGCGGACCCGTTTGTCGGCCAGTTGACCTTCGTGCGCGTGTACTCCGGCCATCTGAAGACTGGCGACAGCGTCCTGAATACGACCAAAGGCAAGACGGAGCGGATTGGCCGCTTGCTGAAGATGCACGCGAACAAGCGCGAAGAGATTACCGAAATTTACGCCGGCGACATTTGCGCCTGCGTCGGCCTGAAGAACGTAACCACAGGCGACACCATCTGCACCGACAAGGCCCCGATTGTACTTGAGTCGATCGAGTTCGCCGCACCAGTGATTTCGGTGGCGGTGGAGCCCAAGACCAAAGGCGACCAGGAAAAAATGGGTGTGGCGCTGAACCGTCTGGCACAGGAAGATCCCACGTTCAAAGTGGCCACCGATCCTGATTCCGGGCAGACCATCATCAGCGGCATGGGCGAGCTGCACCTTGAAATCATCGTGGACCGCATGATGCGCGAGTACAAGGTGGAAGCCAATGTCGGTAAGCCTCAGGTGGCGTATCGCGAGACCATCCGCAAGCAGTCCGAAGCGGAAGGCAAATACATCCGCCAGACCGGCGGCTCCGGCCAGTACGGGCACGTGAAGCTGCGTGTAGAGCCGAACGGGAAAGGCAACGGTTTCGAGTTCGTCAACGAGATCGTCGGCGGTTCAGTGCCGCGCGAATATATCAGGCCAATCGAGCAGGGCATTAAGCAGGCCATGGAAGGCGGCGTTCTCGCCGGCTACGAAATGGTCGATATCAAGGCCACGCTGTATGACGGCAGCTACCACGAAGTGGACTCGAACGAAATGGCGTTCAAGATCGCCGCGTCGATGGGTTTCAAGGAAGCTGCGCGCAAGGCTTCGCCGGTGCTGCTGGAGCCGATCATGAGCGTGGAAGTGGTGGTTCCGGAAGAGTTCATGGGCACCATCATCGGCGACCTGAATTCGCGCCGGGGACGCATTGAAGGCATCGACCACCGTGCGGGATCGCAGGTGATCAAGGCTCTGGTGCCACTGGCTGAAATGTTCGGGTATGCCACGCAGATGCGCTCGAACACGCAGGGACGAGCGACATTCTCGATGCACTTTGCGCACTATGACGAGGCGCCGCGGTCGGTGACCGAGGAGATCGTCGCCAAGGTGCAGGGCAAAAGCACGGCCAGGTAGTGCAGAAAAAGCTTACCGCTGATGAACGCGGATCAGGCGGATGACAAAACAAAAGATTCAAAGCTAGTGGCTAGGAGCTAAGAGCTAGAGGCTAACGATATGGCAAAGGAAAAATTTGACCGCAGCAAGCCGCACGTGAACGTCGGGACGATT
>DATEGH010000049.1:0-6561 GCA_035280185.1 Terriglobales bacterium | reverse complement strand
CTGTGATGCGTTCTCAAAAGCAACCGGGGCACGTTTCTCGAGCAGTTCCATAGTTGGTGTATCCAGCATCAGTACCGTCCCGCGGTAGCGGACGGGTGCTTCGTTCTACTGATCCACCCATTCGCTACCGCGAACGGTACTGACTTGGTCGCACGCCTCGCACAAATAGGACGGATACAGCAAGATTGGAACCGCTCTAGCTTGCGCGCGTCGAGGAGCCAGAACCGAACGCAGGGTTTTATCCGCCTCTTCAGCGAAAGAGCGTATCCTGTAAGCCTACGCATTCTTCCGCCACTCAAGGGCGACGGCATTTTGCGCAGGGAAAGGTCGCGCAACGATGCCGGAACGCAAGGTCCTTCATTCGTGGAAAGACATTTCTAAATACGCTCGACGAGGCGTCCGTACAATCCAGCGATACGAAGTACAGCTTGGCTTCCCTATCCACCGTCCTGCGGGAAAAAGCCGTAGTTCTGTGCTTGCATTCTCCGATGAAGTGGATGCATGGCTGAACAAAGCTCCAATGGTGGCTATGGCGCCGGCGCTAATGCCGCCGCGCAGACCGACAGCCGAGCAAATTAGAACGCGAACAGAATGGCTGGCAGTTGCAGCCAACGCGAAGCGTGGTCTGGAATGCGCACAGACAATGGCTGCGGCGTGCAAGCTGCAAGCCGGACGCGTACGAGAAATGATGGAAAGGTTTGAAGCAGCTCGCTTGAAAGCCCATAAGCGGCCTCAGCTAAACAGATTCGCCTAAGTCCCGAAGCTTGCTGCGCAGCCGTTTGAGGATGGCGTCTAATTCGGCTGCATCCTCAGATGTCAGCTTGTTCCAAAACCTGAGTGCAGTGTCGCGCGCTTTACGCGCACTCGCTTTGTTCCGTTCGAGCTTCTCCGCGTACTTTGCCGAAAGCGCAAGGTCGGCAAACGTGATGCCGGTTTGCAATTCCGTTTTCACGAATTCGACGCTTACTGCGTCCTGGTCCATTGCAGGCAGTCTAGCACCGCAGAATCACACAGCAGTCAGCTAAACCAACAGGAAGACCAGGACCGGGGCCCTCACCTTGTCATGATCACCACTCGACGGCGTGGCTCCTCGCGCTGCCAGGTGCTCTCAATATCAGCCAGCGGGATCTCTTCCGTGTCGATCTGAAGGTCCCCTTTTGCTGCGTGCGCCATCACTTGCTGAAAGGCTTCGACCAGGACGTCGCGCGGTGGGATTCCCGCAGTGCCCAGCATTGTTAATGCCGTACTGCGCAGCACGGCTGCGGGAAGTGTAATGGTCGGTGCAGCGCTCTCTCCAACCTGAACAAAGCGGGTCTCGGATTGGATAACTGCAAATTCTTTTCGGGTTATTGCGGCGAGAAATGCCTCCGCTGGACGTCCCCAGACATAATCAATCACGACCTGGAACCCTGATTCACCGGCTTCGCGCACAAATGCGTCGGCAAGTTCAGTCGCAGGCAGCGCGAGAGAGATGATCGCGTCAGCGCCGCTATCGCCAAGCCTGTTCAGTGCTTCTTGATTGCGTCCAGCGGCAACGACCCGGGCAGCCCCAAGAAGCTTGGCGATCTTCACAGCCAGTTTGCCGGTCACGCCGGTGGCGCCGAGGATGAGAACGTTCTCACCTCGCGCCAGCTTTGCCCGATAGGTGAGTGAAAGCCAGGCGGAGATGCCGGGATTGGGCAGAGCTGCGGCAGTCGCGTCGTCCACGTTTTCCGGAATGGGAAAGGTGAAGGCGCGTGGCACCACTGTGCGCTCTGCCATTGCACCGTGCGGTGGCCGCGGTCCTCCGAAGAAGACGCGTTGGCCATCTTCCAGATGTCCGACTCCATCCGAGCCACAGACGCAGGGTAGCTCGCGGCGGCTTGCAAAGTGCGATCCGCTAGCCATTTGCTTGTCAACCGGCTTCAGCGATGCGGCATGAACATGCACGATGGCTTCCCTGGCTTTGTCCATGATGATGGGCTCTGGGAATTCTTCGTAACGCGGCATCGCTCCAATCGCGTGCAGGACGGCAGCATGCATATCCGTTTGCCTTTCAAATTCCGTTCCAGATTGTATGTCGCCGGCTCCGGAGCAACTCCGTATGCCGATGGCTGATGCTCGAAATTTGAATGGTTACGGAATTTCATCCCTGCGCGTACCGTAGATGCGCCCGCACCGAGTCTCGGGAGGAGGATGGAATGAGCCTTCAAAGGCGCCAAGTACTTCAAGTCTTATCGTATGATTTCGGGGCCGGATTTCGCATTGCGCTCTGCCTCTGAGCTTCCTTGCGAGCGGCAGCGGCGCGCTCCCGCAATCCGCGTGCAGCCTGCAGCGTATCGTGACCGGAGTGGCGAGCGTCCCTTGCGTCTTGCTGGGTAGCCCTGGTTCTACGAAGCAGGTCAGCGGCTTCGGCTTTGAGTTCTGAGGCGGACTTCATCAGCAGCACCCAAACTGATCCATTGGATTTTATATTCGTTCCCTGCTGATAGATGCAAAACACAACAAGCGCGCCGAGTCATATAGAGTGACTCGCCGGTACCGAAATCGCGGCCTTATCCGCCGATGGCTGATGCTCGAAATTTGAATGGTTACAGAATTTCATCCCTGCGCGTATCGTAGATGCGCTCGCACCGAGTCTCGGGAGGAGGATGGAATGAGCTTTCAAAGGCGCCAAGTACTTCAAGTCTTGTCGTATGCTTTCGGGGCCGGATTCATTCTTCCCCGGAATGAGTTAGCCATGGTGGCGCAGAACGCCGCACAGGCGGCGAGTCCTGCTCCGCCTGCGCAGGCAGCTGCAAAACATGAATCGAGAGGAACGGAAATGGAAAAAGTAGCCGGAATCGGAGGGTTGTTCTTCCGGGCTCGCGATCCCAAAGCGCTGGGGAACTGGTACCAGCAACACCTGGGGATCGCGCTCACACCAACCAGCGAGGGCGGAAGCGTTTGGCAGCAGGAGGCCGGACCAACCGCGTTCAGTCCCTTTCCCGAAACAACCAAATATTTCGGGGATGCTAACAAGGTCTGGATGATCAACTTCCGCGTGCATGATCTCGACAAAATGGTAGCCCAGCTGCGAACGGCAGGAATTGAGGTCAAAGACCCCGAGTCGTATCCCAACATAGGGCGCTTCACTCGTCTGCATGACCCTGAGGGAAATCCCATCGAATTGTGGCAGCCTGAATGAAAACCGGCTCTCGGCAGTCGGCTGAAACACAAGCTGCTTAGCTGCTCAGCTTCTAAGCTGCTGAGCTAACGGCGAAATCCGAACTGCAACAACGAGAAGTAACTGAGGAGCTGCGGGGCCACGAAGCCAGGGAGTCGAAGGCAAATACGAGACATCAGCCGTCTAATATCATTCTCGTCTGGCGCGTGATGGCAGATCGGATTGGCCGCATTTCCCATTCTGGGCCAGAGCGATTTTGGCCCGACTCCCGGAATGTGGCTGGGCACTGCCCGAATCCAAGCCGGCTCGTGGTATTGATCGTGCCTGCTAAGGCGCGCTATCTTCTTTGTTTGGGCCTCTAATCCCAATTTTCAAAATCCCATGAGACACGTCTTCATTTCTCTGCTCGTTCTTGCTTCAGTCGCGGCCCAAGCTAAAATCCCAAATTCCGCATGGAAAAGCGGGGTCCTGAAGCGAGTCTCAAAGGAACACGTGGCCCGCCAGTCGGGTGAGCTTGGTAAAAAGCCGCCCAGACACGGCGTATACATCAGCTACTACTTCATCCAGGCCGACAAGTCCCTGTATGAGGGCGATGACGTTACGCTGAAGAACAATGAAAAGGGATTTCCCATTTCAGTAAACGCCCGGGTAAAGTTCTTCCTGGACGCCAACGACCTTTACCTCCAGGACGACAAGGGCAAAGCTCACAAGCTGCGTCTGGTGAACGTGCTTCCCACAGGCACGGCTGCGGCTCAGTAAGCTTCCGGGGTGGCCGGCTCTTTCCCATTATGGGTCTGAAGGACCACCCTAAGACTTCTTTGAGTGGGGCTGTCCTATTGGTGCTGAATCAGCGTCGATTCATCGAGGGCTGGTCGGGCAGCAAATCCATATTCAGACTTCTCCGTGTTCTCCGTGGCTCCGTGGTGACATCAGGTTTGCAGCACGTTAAGGCAATTTCACAGTTGCTGTATCCAGGTCGCGCTGAGTTCGTCGCAACGGTCAGTACCGTCCGCGGTAGCGGATGGGTTTATTTGACGCGAAGAAAGCACCCGTTCGCTACCGCGAACGGTACTGACTGTCTCAGAAGGCCACAGCAACTGCGAAATTGCTCTAAGGCAACAGCAAGCCAGGTCGGTGGGAAAGGCCCGGAAATTCCCAATTGGTTCTCTTTGCCTGCGATCACGCCACAACCTTCGCAGCCCAACTTTTGATGGAAACCCGCGCTCGCGAAACAGCGCGGGAGAAACGGGCACGCAGTTAAGCATCCTCCTCAGCTATACTCGCGATGGAAATTTGCGACCCGTGCAATTGAACGGGAAGGAGTGCAAATGCCACCGGATTTTATCTCTAATGTTTACGTGTTCATTGTGGCGGGATTTTGCGGTGTCGAGCTCATCAAGCGCGTCTCGCCGCTGCTGCACACGCCGCTGATGTCGTTGACCAACGCGCTCGACGCGATCGTGGTGGTCGCGGCCATCATCATCGCCGGGCGGCATGAGACCGCGCTGACGACTGTGCTTGGCGCCATTGCCATTGCCGCGTCATTCAGCAACATGGTCGGCGGTTTCTTTATCACCGACCGCATGCTGCGCATGTTCAAGGCCGGGAAGGCAAAGCAATCATGACTGTTGCCGTGATCCAACAGTATCTCGACTTCGCCTATGTCGCGGCCGTCATTCTGTTCATCCTCGCGCTTAAGTGGCTGAGCTCGCCAACCACGGCGCGCTGGGGCGTAGTCGCCGGCGAAATCGGAGCGACCATCGCGGTCGCCGCAACGTTGTTCAATCCCGAGATCGTTCAATACAAGTGGATCATCATCACACTCATCATCGGCGCGGCCGTCGGCATTCCCCTGGGCCTGGTGAAGATGACCGCGGTTCCGCAACGGACTGCTTTGAGTCACGCCTTCGGCGCAGCTTCGGCCGCCATGATTGGAATCGCCGAATACTACGTCGGCGTTCCCCATGTGACCCGCTTTCAGATGGGCGAGATCGGACTCGAGGTAATCATAGGGTCGCTGACCTTTACCGGAAGCCTGATCGCCGCAGGCAAGCTGCAGGAGATCCTGCCGCAGCGCCCGATCGTCTATCGTGGTCAAAATTACGTTAGCCTGGCCGTGCTCGGCCTGGCCCTGCTGCTCGCGATTTTGATGGTAATCAATCCCGCGCAGGCGTGGTTGTTTCCCATTATGGTAGTGGTCGCGCTTGGATTCGGAGTCCTGCTGGTCACGCCGATCGGCGGCGCCGATATGCCCACGGTAATTTCGCTCTTGAATTCGTACGCGGGCTTTTCTGCCGCCCTGCTGGGATTTGTTCTGAACAGCAAGGTGCTGGTCGTTGCGGGGGCGCTCGATGGCTCTTCCGGATTCATTCTCTCCGTCATCATGTGCAAGGCCATGAACCGCTCGTTCACCAACGTTCTGTTCGGAGCCTTCGGCCAGGTTACTGCGTCGGCTGCGGCGGCGAAGGAAGAACGGCCGGTGCGCAGCGCTTCGCCTGAAGATGCCGCAGGAATTTTGGAGATCGCGCGCAAGGTCGTCATCGTCCCTGGATATGGCATGGCCGTCGCCCAGGCACAGCACAAAGTCCGAGAGCTCTATGACGCGCTAATGAAGCGCGGAGTCGATGTTCAGTTCGCAATTCATCCGGTCGCCGGCCGCATGCCCGGACACATGAACGTGCTCCTCGCTGAAGCCGACGTGCCTTACGACCACCTGAAGGAGATGGATGAAATCAACGGCGACTTGCCACAAACGGATGTGGCGCTGGTAATCGGCGCCAACGACGTTACCAATCCAGCGGCCAAGACGGATAAATCAAGTCCCATTTTCGGAATGCCGGTGATCGATGTCGATAAGGCGCACACCACAATGGTCATCAAGCGCAGCATGAATCCTGGCTTTGCCGGCATCGATAACCCGCTGTACTACATGGAAAACACGCTGATGCTGTTTGGCGACGCGAAGGCTTTCGTCACCAATATCGTGAAAGAGCTTTCAAGCCATAACTAGGGCGGCGGTTCCAACGTCGCTGTATCCGGCCCGGTGTGCAAAGCGTGCAGCCAGCTCAGTACCGTTCGCGGTAGCGAATGGGTGGATCGTTAGACCGAAACACCCGTCCGCTACCGCGGGACGGTACTGAGACCGTTGTTTATTTCCGCGCTGCTGCAGGTGGATTTTCACTTGTCGGCGGCACGATGCCTTTGATTCTCAGATAGGTGACGATGTTCCCATAGTGCTCATCGGCGTGCGCCGTGTTGAGCGAGAGCACAGTGAGCTTCGCCAGGTTGTAGTTCATGAATTTCACCATCTCGCTGCCTTTTGCGTCGGTCATGCCGTCGAAGGTCTTATTGCAATACGCAACGGCGTCCTTCACCGCGGCAACCAGATCGGCCTTTGAGGTCTTCGTTTTCTCAAT
>DATEGH010000048.1:0-3599 GCA_035280185.1 Terriglobales bacterium | reverse complement strand
CGTCTCTTGTTTTTCTTTACCTTGGTGGAGGCCTTCGCGGTCGCAAGTCCCGCGAGGGCCTTTTTCTGGCGCTAACCATAGATCACACAGATTGCACTGATCGGAAACCAGGCAGGAAAGAGGACTATTGCGACATCGCGGCCAGAGGCATTGCAACCCGTTCGAGGATCGGGCCAACATCACTGGTCTGCGGAAGCGTGCCGAAGGTGGAACCACGGTCCTCCCCCAGCCTCGCTCTAAGGAATAGGGTTGCATTCGCTTCAGGGGCGTAGCGGACCATCAACGACGCCTGAAGGGCCAGGGCCAGGTCTTCCGCCAATCGGCGTGCTCCGGCTTCAGTTGTTCCCCCGCCGGTCTTCACCGCGAGGTGCAGTTCGGACTCAACTGCTTTCAGAAAATCGCTCAATCGCGGCTGGTCCGCCGTCTTCTGTGCGGAACGGAACTCCTGCACCAGCGCTTCAACTGCAGAGGGCTCGCGCGATAGCGCGCGGAGAATATCCAGGCAGATCACATTCCCGGATCCTTCCCAGATGGAATAAAGCGGCGCCTCGCGGCATAGCCGGGGCATGATGGATTCTTCTACATACCCGTTTCCACCCAGACATTCCAGCGCCTCTCCCACTTGAACCGGCGCGCGTTTACACAGCCAGAATTTTGAAATCGCGGTGGCAATGCGAGCAAACGCGCGCTCACTCTCGCTCGATTCGCGGGCATCGAAAGCGGCTGCCAGTCTCATCGCCAGCAAGGTCGCCGCCTCAGATTCGAGCGCAAGATCGGCCAGAACGTTCCGCATCAGGGGCTGCTCAATCAGGCGCTTACCAAACGCCTTCCGATGGCTGCAATGATGAACAGCCTGCGCCAAAGCCTGCCGCATGAGAGCGGCGGCGGCAAGTGCGCAATCGAGCCGGGTATAGTTCACCATCTCAATAATCGTCGCCACACCCCGGCCCTCCTCGCCGACCAGCCGCGCCCAGGCGTTCTGAAACTCAACCTCGCTTGAAGCGTTCGAGCGGTTCCCCATCTTGTCTTTTAATCGCTGGATGAAGAAGTTGTTCTTGTCACCCTTGGAAGTCCAGCGCGGCAGGAAGAAGCACGAAAGACCCTTTTCCGCCTGGGCGAGGACGAGAAAGGCATCGCACATGGGCGCGGAGCAGAACCATTTGTGGCCGGTGATCAGGTATTCGCGCGAGCTGCCAATGCGTTCCGCGCGGGTAATGTTGGCGCGGACATCGCTGCCTCCCTGTTTCTCAGTCATGCCCATGCCCAGCAGCACGCCGGCCTTTTCTGGCGCCGGAGCAAAACGCGGATCGTAAGTTGAAGACAGAATCTTCTGCTGCCATTCGCGGAGCAAGTCGGGTTCGGCCTGAAGGGCTGCGACTCCGGAAAACGTCATTGAGATCGGGCAGGTGTGGCCGGCTTCGTTCTGCGCGGTAATCATCAAGAGTGCCGCGCGCGCTACCTGTGCGCCGGCACGCTGCTCTAGCCAGGGCAGGCTGTGCAACTGGTGCTCCATGGAAAGCTGCATCAGGTTGTGCCACGCGGGATGGAAAACAACCTCGTCCAGGCGGGCGCCATACCGATCGTGAGTGTGCAGGACTGGCGGGTTCTCGTTGGCCTCAAATCCCCACTGCTGGGCAGGCTCGCTGCCCAGAATTCGGCCGAGCTCGGCGATGCGTTCAACAGCCCATCCGGCGGCAAGGCGCCGGACGGCTTCGGTCAAAGCTGGATCGCTTAGAAAAAGGTTGTAGTCCGTAAGCGGCGGCGGTTGATTCAGAGGTTCTGCGCGATGCTCCGGCGCGTGCACGGGAGTGTTCACGCGGTAATTATCTGCCCCACGAGGCAAGGGAACAATAGGCGCGGTGCGGAGTTCGCGCCAATGCCTGGATGGGTCAGTGACTTTCGCCATCTTGCATCGCCGCAGATTCCCCGTACCATAGGCCTATTCCGACGGAGGATCCAAGTCCATGCGGTTTTTGCGTCTATTTTTACTCAGCGCCTTTTGTCTGGCTCTTGCTTCTCAGCTTGGTGTAGCCCAAGGCAACGGGAATGGGCACGGCAAGAAAAAAGGCAAGAACAAGCACGAACAATTCCAGGACGATGATAACGACAACGGTATTTCCTACGAACGCGGCGGAATCCGGATTGTCTTCAGTACGCGTGACCGCGAGGTGATTCGCGACTATTACCAGGACCAGTACTCGAATCTACCTCCCGGTCTGGCAAAGCGGGGCGGTAATCTGCCTCCCGGACTGCAAAAGCATTTAGAGCGTGATGGGACGCTGCCTCCGGGGCTACAGAAGCGGATTCAACCGTTTCCGCGCGAACTGGAGCGCCGACTTCCGCCATTACCTGAAGGATATCGCCGGGTAACTTTGGGCGTGGACATCCTGATTATGGACCGCCGTACACAGCGCATTGTGGACATCGTGCGCGATATTCTGCGTCCTTGAAGTCGCCTACTGATAACGCAAGGCGACGTTGGGGTCCACCTTCGTCGCCCTGCGCGCAGGAACATAAGCAGCTAGTACCGCAGCTCCAAGCAGCAGCAGCGCGACTGCGGCGAAGGTCAGCGGGTCCGTCGAGCTAACCTGGTAGAGCAGTGACTGCATTGTCCTCGTGAGCAGGAATGAAGCTGCGATCCCGACAACAATACCTGCCATAGCCGTGACTGTGGCCTGCCCGAGAATGAGCTGCTGAATCTTCGTAGTGGTAGCTCCCAGCGCCATGCGCACGCCGATTTCGCGTGTGCGGCGCGCCACCGAAAACGCAATCACACCGTAAATCCCGATCACAGCCAACACCAACGCGCTTAAAGCAAACGTTCCCAGCAGCACAAGATTAAATCTGCGATCGTGCAGAGAAGCAGAGAACACCTGGGTGAAGGTGCTGAACTTGGGCGCCAGATTCGGATCGAGTTCAGTAACGATTTTGCGAGCTTCGGAAAGCGTGGTCGCCGGATCGGCAGCGCTGCGAATCACTGCATCGAACCGATAAGTTGCTTGCGGCCGCTGACGATAATCTACATACACCGTCGGCGCGGGTTGCACTTCCATGCTGCGGTCGCGAACATCTCCCACCACCCCCACGATAGTTAGCAGCCGCAGGTCCCCATCCATGTTGCCGAACTCAATGGTGTGACCGATCGGGTCTCCATGCGGCCAGGAGCGGCGGGCCAGAGACTCGCTGATCACAGCTACGTGCGTAGACTCGGCAGTGTCGCGCTCGTCGAACAGACGCCCTCGTACCAGCGGGATTGCTAAAGCGCGGAAATAACCTCCACTGGCAACGATGTAGTCGGCCTGGCCCGTGTGAGCCGTGTCATGAAACAGAGCAGTAAGAAAATCGTCAAGCTGTTTGAATTGAGCAGGCGTGAGATCAGTCCCGTCGTATGCTGCGGATTGACGGATCAGTTCCTTTGACTGGGGCGAAAGCTGCTGTTCATTGATCATGGCAAAGGTGCCACTAGGGCCGCCGCCATCGGAGCCAAGAGGAAGGCTGTTTGTACCACCGACCTCCTGTACGCCCGGAAGGGCGCGTAAGCGATCCAAGAGATGGTTAAGAAACTCCACGCGCGCGACTTTGTTCTTGAAGGCTTGCGG
>DATEGH010000047.1:0-5677 GCA_035280185.1 Terriglobales bacterium | reverse complement strand
AGGAATCCCTACTTCCGCTGAACGCTCCTGTGTCAATGCGACTTTCCGCTCGCTTCTCGGAAATGAGTAGGGTTCCCTCGCTGCGTTCGGGAAAAGGCACGAGGGACTTCCAATCCCTATCGCTATCGCTTCTCTCCGGCCAGCGGCTTGCGGGCAAAGTAATAGAGCGAATATCCCAGCAAAGCAAACGTAACCACCGCCAGCGATCTGCTGTGCGCCAGGACCGGGAAATTCTGCCCCCAGGAGATCGCGCCCTCGCGGATCCAGTGGCGCGACTCCATCACCTTGATAACCATGCCGGCCAGCCCCACGATGCCGCCTGCGGCAATCAGACCGCTGGAATAGAGTGAGCCGGGGCTAACGTCGCTCTCTGCCACCGTTTCGCCCGCCCGCTTGCCCTGGTATTCTGCCAGCCAGCGCACCACGCCGCCGGCGAAGATGGCCAGCGTGGTAGCGATTGAGAGATAGAATCCCACCGCAAATGAGAGCGAGCGAATTCCCAGCAGCTCTACTCCAATCACCAGAAAGACGCCGAGCAGGATCAGACCCCAAGGCAGCCGGCGCTGGAGGATGCCGTTGATCACCGTCGCCATCAACTGCGCCTGCGGAGCAGCGGCGCGCGCGCTGCCAATACCTTGGATCCACTGGATCTCAAATTTCCCGCTTTGCGGATTGAAGAAGTAGTACCCGTTTGGAACTGTCGGAGAGTTGATTGAGGTGTAAAGCGTCATGCCCTGCACGGATTCTTCCTGCGCAGCTTGCGGCGCGGCATTCGCATCGGGGCCTTTGGCAGCATTTACCGGCACCGTCTGACGCTCAAATTTGCCTGAGTATTGCGTCACGCCGGTGGGGAGATTGTGGACATCAATGGCGATGTTCGCCGGTCGGAACTCTTCGAGCGCGCTGTTCATCAGGTTCAAGGTCAGCCCGATGGCAAATACTGAAACCGTCACGCCGACCATCAGCGCAAGCTGCTGCTTGGAGGGAGTCGCGCCGACCAGAAATCCTGTCTTGAGGTCCTGCGAAGTATTGCCGGCGTTGGCCGAAGCAATACAGACTACTCCGCCAATGGTGATGGCCAGCGCCGAGAACGCAACCGCCGTCCAGCCCATTACGAGGAACATGGCGCAGGTTGCCATCAGAGTGGCAATGGCCATTCCGGAGATTGGGTTCGACGAACTGCCAATCAGTCCGGTGATGCGCGAGGAAACGGTTACGAAGAGAAATCCGAAGACGACAACCAGAATCGCGGCGAAGAAGTTGTTCATCCCGAACGTTTCCGCGTTCTTGATGGGGAACCAAGTAAGCATGGCCCACATGATGAGCATCAGCACGGCGGCACCCAGCAGCGCCCACTTCAGGCTGATGTCATTGTCTGTACGTCGCTGTCCGGCAGCTCCTGCCGCGCCTTTGGCAAGGTCTTTGGCGCCCGCGCGCAACGCGCCGATGATGGTGGGAATCGTTCGCAACAGGGTGATCAGCCCCGCTGCCGCGACCGCGCCCGCGCCCATGGGACGGATATAAGCGCCATAAATCTGGTCAGTACTCATCTGCGAAATGGGGAGGGTCCCGGGAAAAATGGCGCCGGGAACGTGCGAGCCAAAGAATTTGATGGCCGGCATCACCACCAGCCACGCGAATACGCCGCCGGAAAAGATCACGCCGGCGATCCGCGGCCCAATGATGTAGCCTACGCCGAGGTATTCCGAGGTGGTGTTGGCGCGGATGGAAGATCCAGGAAACCAGCTTGGGGAGTAGTCCGGCGTGCTGGGCCAGAGAGCAAACATATTCTCGTTCTGGAACAGGGTGTAGAGCGCGCCGAGTCCCAACCCTGCAAAGACGCGGCCGGCAAATGATCCGCCTTTGTCGCCGGCGATCAGCACGTCAGCGCATGCCGTCCCTTCGGGATACAGAAGGTTGCCGTGCTCTTTCACAATGAGCTGGCGGCGCAGAGGAATCATGAACAGCACACCGAGCCATCCGCCGATAAACGCCAAAAGAAAGATGCGGGCGTATTCCAAGGGAAAGCCGAGAAAGATGAGCGCGGGGAGAGTGAAGATGACGCCGCCGGCGACCGATTCACCCGCCGATCCAGTGGTCTGAACGATGTTATTTTCGAGAATGCTGGCTTTTCCCAGCGCGCGCAGCACGCTGATGGAGAGCACTGCAATCGGAATAGAAGCGGAAACGGTCAGGCCGGCGCGCAGCCCAACGTAAACCGTGACTGCGCCGAAGAGAATGCCAAACAGTCCGCCAAAGAAGATGGCGCGGAAGGTGAACTCAGGTCGAATCTCGCCCGGCGGCACATACGGCTGGAACTTAGGTTCCGCAACGCTCACTTCTCTGGCTTCCTGAATCTCCGCCACGCTTGCCTCCCGGCTGACTGTTCTTGCCTGAATCGCCGCAAGTTAGCATATCAGCGGAAGCAATACAACCATCGGGTGATCGGGAGATCGGATCATCGAGCGAGTCGGCTCATCTGAGCCTCGACTCGGGCCACCTGACCATCCGGCCATATGACGTCTACTATCAACAGAACGTCCGATCACTCGATCACCGGATCATCCGATCACCCGATTCTTCATTGCACCCCGCCTGCAACACAGCTATACTTAGCTCACACGCATCCTGCATGCTGTATCGCAAGGAGGGTCGTCTTCAGCAGTAGCGGTGACCTAACCCGGGCTGATTTAGGGCCTCACAAGCCGGGAATCTTCCGCACCGCACAATATGCGGCTGAAAGCCTGTTCTCTGTCCTGTTTCCTTCGGACTGCCGTATCTGCCAGTCGCCTTTAACAACAATTTCAACGCTGCCGGTCTGCGAGACGTGCCTGGGCAAGGTCGAGCCCATTGACGGTTTGCTTTGCAGCGTCTGCGGCGAACGACTCCTGGCAGAACGTTTCTCGGCGGAAACAAAACCGGTCTGCGGAATTTGCCGGCGCGTTCCGCCGAACTTCACGCGCGCTGTGGCCTTCGGCGCTTATGAAGGCGCGCTGCGCGATCTGATCCACGTCTTCAAATATCAGCATGTGAAATCGGCCGCGCCGCTGCTGGCACGGTATATCCACAGGGCCATCGCCGCGCAAGTCTTGCGGGAGCCGCTGCTGGTTGTGCCAGTGCCGTTGTGGGAAAACAAACGGAAGGTACGCGGGTTTAATCAGGCGGAGGAAATCGCGCGCAGCTTTGTCCGAAGCGGCAGGGCAGCAGCAAGCATCCAACTGGATGCCACTTCTCTGGTTCGGCGGCGTGAAACCATGTCGCAGACGGGCCTTACGCGCCATCAGCGGCGGGCCAACCTGCGCGGCGCTTTCGCTGTGGTTCGGCGCGAGCGCATCCGCGAACGCACGATTCTGGTGGTTGACGACGTGATGACTACCGGAGCCACGGCGGGTGAATGCGCCCGCGTGCTGCTGCGGGCGGGCGCTAAAGAAGTTTATGTGGCGACTGTTGCCAGAGCCACAAGGGAAGCGGTCCCGAAGGTGACTTTCTCGGCTGCTGCTTCTGCTGGAGGGACCCAGGGCCATGCATGAGAGGAACGCTGGAAAGAGCAAGCACCGCCATCCCGAAATTCCGCCAGACCTGCCGCAACGCAAGAATCCGGTGATGCAGACCCCTGTCCTGGTCCTGAACGCCTCTTATGAGCCCATCAATATCTGCGCCGCGCGACGCGCAATCGTGCTGGTCTTGAAGGGCCTGGCCATGTCGGAAGAGGAGAACGGCCATTATCTCCACGCTGCGCGCATCGCCATGCGGATTCCATCGGTGATCCGGTTGCTTGAGTACCGCCGCATCCCGCATCAAACTCGCGCTCTTTCGCGCAAGAACATCCTGCTGCGCGACCGCAATACCTGCCAGTACTGCGGGTTGGTGCTACCATCAGGTGAGTTGACCCTGGATCACGTCGTTCCTCGATCGCGGGGAGGCTCTTCCACCTGGGAGAACCTTGTGGCATGCTGCCATCCCTGTAACCGAAAAAAGGGGAATCATCTGCTGGCAGAAACGTCCATGAAGCTGCTGAAAGAGCCCCGGTCGTTTACGCTTCATACTAGTCGCCACATCATGCGGATGATCGGCCGCTCGGACCTTAAGTGGAGAAAATACCTTTTTTATTAACAGGGTTAAGGCTTCTTACCTCTTAGAGAGAAGATTCGCCAAATTTTGCTCTTAAGTTCTCAATATAAGCACCTGCGTACTCACTTCTTTCTGCTTCGCCTGTTGACGATCTTGTAACTATCTGCAAATCAGGTGCTTACGGGAGAGTCATCAAATCCGGTATGGCACTGGAACTGCAACACTGCTTAACGCGCCAGTTTGCCTTTTTTGAACCCGTCATACAGTTTTCTTTGGCAGTTCAGCATCAGTTATCGCAGGAGAAGGAATGCCCGAGACAGTTTTGGACCAAATCGTCGTTGCCTTGCGCGAGACCGCGGGAAAGTATTATCCCGAACGCGGAGAATTGCGGAACATACGGGTGGTGGGACACACTCCCAAGAACGACCATTTCATTTATGACCTTTGCGCGGACTTTGCGGGCGGATCGGAACGACTGGCCATCAAGATCTATCGCAATAACAAATGTGGGGGGAACGGAAAGACGCTCGCCCGGCAGGAGAACGCGAACCTGGAATACGCGTATCAGGCCCTGCTCAAGAAGAAGCAGACGGGCGTGCCACGTCCACTGGGCGACCACAGCGAGTTCGGGGCGGTGGCAACGGAAAAAATTTCCGGGCTGCCGCTGCAATCCATTGTGATGAAAGCCGCCCTGCTGCCTGGATTTGCTGATAACGGCAGCATAGCCCTGGTGGCGCGGCGCTCGGGCGAATGGCTGCGCGGCTTCCACAAAGCCACCGCCGACATGCCGGAGCCCTTCGATGGCGCCGCCCTGATTTCAAACCTGGAAAAACTCTGCCAAAGCTGCCTCGAAGAGGGGCTGGATGAGCACTCGGTGCATGTGATCCTTACCGGCGCCCGGAACGTTCTCTCCCGGACGAAGAAGTCCCTGCCGAGTTCTGCCGTGCTGGCCGACTTCACTCCGCTGAACGTTGTGGTCACGGAAAACGGCGTCGGGTTCTGCGACTTCGCACGCATGAAGCGTCGCGGCAATTCGTTTGACGACGTGGCGCAGTTCCTGGCTTCAGTGGAAGCGCTGGAGAAGTACCCCTTCTGCAACCGGCTGATCACCAGCCAGATTCAGGAAAATTTCCTGGACGCGTACGGCATTACGCAATCTGAATCCGCAATTTTGCGTGTGCTGAAGATGAAGGCATTGTTGGGAATGTTCGCCCAGGGTCGCACTGTGAAAGAGAGTGCGATGCGCAAGAAGGTGATGTGGGCCAATGTGATGAAGAAGTTCATCCATCAGGCGGCGCAGCGTTCCCTGGCTCCGGTAGCGGCGGCCTGAAGCACCCAAACGGCGCATGTTCAATGAATGAAGAAGGCGAAGGCGCCGCCAATGGCGGCAACTCCGAACGTGAGCCAGGCTACATAGTCGCCGATGTGGCCGCTGTGAATAATCCGCAAAGGCCGCAAGAGAACGGTTAACCCTCCCGTAAAATCCAGGACTTTCATGAGCCCTTTCTTGCGAAATAACGCAAATCCAGCCAAGCCGAACGCCAGAACGGTGGTGATGATGCCGCGCACGATTCCTGGCAGGGGCGAATCCGGCTTCTCCGGAATG
>DATEGH010000046.1:0-3588 GCA_035280185.1 Terriglobales bacterium | reverse complement strand
CGCACGGTGGACAATACACACGAACTCGAAATTCTTACTTATGACGGCGAGCGCCTGCGCGTCGGTCAAACTACTGAAAGCGAAATCGAGCAGATCATTCTTCACGGCGGCCGCCGTGGTGAAATCTATCGCAAGCTGCGCACCCTGCGCGACACCTACGCGGAGCTAATCCGCCGCAGGTATCCAAAGATTCCAAGGCGCGTCTCCGGTTACAGCCTTGACGAGCTGCTGCCGGAAAACGGATTCAACGTTGCGCGTGCTCTTGTCGGCTCGGAATCCACTTGCGCCATCACCTTGCGCGCCAAGCTGCGGCTGGTCTACTGGCCGCCCAAGCGCAGTCTCCTGGTGCTCGGCTATCCCAGCGTCTACGAAGCCGGCGATCATGTTCCCGAGATTCGCGAAGCTCATCCCATCGGTTTGGAAGGGATGGACGACGTTCTCATCGAGAACATGAAGAAGAAGAATCTTCATCCCGAAGATGTGCAAATCCTGCCCGAAGGCAAGGGCTGGCTGCTGTGCGAATTCGGCGGTGAAACCAAGCAGGAAGCTGATGCCAAAGCGCATGAGCTGATGGCACGTTTGCGTCGTCATGCGAATGCGCCGAGCATGAAGCTGTTCGATGATCCCGAAGAAGAATCCATGGTATGGAAGGCACGCGAGTCCGGTCTTGGCGCCACGGCGCGCGTCCCCGGCGAGCCGGACACGTGGGAAGGCTGGGAAGACTCGGCCGTTCCTCCGGAGAAACTCGGTGAATACCTTCGTGAATTGCGCAAGCTCTTCGAAAAGCACAGCTACAACTGCGCGCTCTACGGCCACTTTGGCCAGGCGTGCGTACACACGCGCATTGATTTCGATCTGGTCACTTCAAAAGGGATCGCCAACTACCGCTCATTTGTGGAAGAAGCGGCTGATCTCGTGGTGAAGCTCGGCGGATCGCTATCCGGCGAGCACGGCGACGGGCAATCGCGCGGCGAACTGCTGGTAAAGATGTTCGGCCCCGAGCTGATGGAAGCCATGCGCGAGTTCAAGCGCATCTGGGACCCGCAGTGGAAGATGAATCCGGGAAAGAAGATTGATGCTTACCGGCTGGACGTGAACTTGCGTCTGGGCACTGACTACAGTCCGCCGCGTGTGAAGACCAACTTCTTCTTCCCGGAAGAGAATGGCGACTTCGCTCGCGCCACCACGCGCTGCGTGGGAGTGGGCAAGTGCCGCAAAGACGAGAGCGGCACCATGTGCCCCAGCTACATGGCGACGAAAGAGGAGATGCACTCCACGCGCGGGCGCAGTCACCTGCTGTTTGAGATGTTGCAAGGCGATCCGCTGAAGGGCGGTTGGAAGAGCGACCACGTTCACGAAGCGCTGGATCTTTGCCTCGCATGCAAGGCTTGCAAAGGCGAATGCCCGCTCAATGTGGACATGGCCACCTACAAAGCGGAGTTCCTCTCCCACTACTACGAAGACCGGCTGCGCCCGCGCCATGCCTACTCCATGGGATGGATCTACTGGTGGGCGCGCCTGGCGCGTTTTGCTCCGGAGCTGGTGAACCTCGCCGGCGAACTGCCGCTGATTTCAACCCTCGTTAAATGGATTGGCGGGATCTCACAACAGCGCCGCATGCCCAAGTTCGCAACACAAACTTTTACTGACTGGTTCCGCTCCCGCAGAGTTCGCAATCAGGGCAAGTCCAAAGTCATACTTTGGCCCGACACTTTCAACAATCATTTCCATCCCAATGTAGCTAAAGCAGCCGTCGGCGTGCTGGAGCATTCGGGATATCAGGTAATCATTCCTCGCGTGTCGCTCTGCTGCGGACGTCCTCTGTACGACTTCGGCATGCTCGATACAGCGAAGATGATGCTTCAGCAGATCCTTGCCGAACTGCGGCCGCACATCGCGGCCGGAACTCCGCTCATAGGTCTGGAACCGAGCTGCGTTTCCGTGTTTCGTGATGAGATGGTCAACCTTCTCGCGCATAACCAGGATGCCGATCGCCTGCGCGAGCAGACATTCCTGCTGAGCGAGTTCCTGATCAAGAAAGCGGATTACCATCCGCCGCAATTGAAGCGCAAAGCCATTGTGCACGGACACTGCCATCACAAGTCCATATTGAAGTTTGACTCTGAGCAGGAACTACTCAAGCGCATGGGACTCGATTTCAAGGTCCTCGATTCGGGCTGCTGCGGGATGGCCGGCTCGTTCGGTTTTGAAGAAGGAAAATTCGAGATTTCAAAGCAGATTGGAGAACGCGTGCTGCTGCCCGCCGTGCGCCAAGCTTCGCCGGACACGCTCATCATCGCCGACGGCTTCAGTTGCTTCGAGCAGATTGACGGCCTCGCCGGACGCAAGCCGCTGCACATCAGCGAAGTGGTGCAGATGGCCATCGCCGGCGAAGAGGGCCGGAGCGAGCCCGCTACAACCGAGCGGCGCGCGGCGCGGACCGCAGTTGCAACGGTTGTGGGCGCAAGCGCCGTGGCTGCCGGAGCGGCGCTTTACTTCTCACTTCGTGCCACGCACAACGGACACGGACGCAATGGCGGCTCGCGCAACGGTCATGGCAAAGCTTCGGAAAAAAGTCACGTGAAGGAGCTACAGCCGCGTTGACCTCGTCGCAAAGAGACGACCAGCGGATTGCCCTGCTCCAAGACGCTCTGCGCGAGCACAAGCTCGATGCGCTGGTTGTCTCGCTGCCCAGCCACGTCCTGCTCTTGACGGGATACTACCCGGTCGTCGGTGTCTCCATTGCCATCTGCACTCGCGAAGGCGAAATCGCGCTGGTGGCGCCCGAAGACGAGAAGCAATTCGCAGAGCAGGGCTGGGCCGCTCACGTTGAATACTTCCAGCCCGTTACGTTGGAGACGATTCCTCCGCTCCAGGAGTCAGTGGCCGCTCCGCTGAAGTGCGCGGCGGCGAGTTTACCGCTTGCCTCGGGAAGGATCGGCGTTGAATTTGGCCCCGCATCGGAGCCGAGCAGCTATTCGGCATTCAACTGCTACGGCTCTGCTCTGCGCGACATCGCCAAAGAAGTCTGGCCGGCCGCAGAGCTAGTGAATGCGCACCAAGTACTCCGCCGCCTGTGTGCGGTCAAAAGTGCAGCCGAACTGCGCAACATTCACACCGCGTGCTCTATCGCCGCTGCTACGTTTGCAGCAGGACGCACGCTGATTGTGCCTTATGCTTCTGAAATCGAGCTCGCGGCCGGCTTTGCCGCCGAGTTTGCCTCGGCTGCGGCATCGGCCGGAATTGACCGCCAGCATGCCTTTCTCTACTGCATGTCCGGACCAAACTCGGCGCAGGCCTATTACGCATATGCCCACTCCACTGATCGCAAGCTCGGCCGCCGCGATTGGATGCTGGTTCACTGCAATTCCCATGTGGGCGGCTACTGGACGGACATCACGCGCACCTATGTCATGGGCCAGCACACCGAGCGTCATCAGGAGATGTTCCGCGCCGTTCTCGAAGCTCGCGATGCGGCCCTGGCGGCCATCCGTCCTGGAATAAAGGCCAGTTCGATTGACGCCGTGGCGCGCGAAGTAATTGAAAAACATGGCTTCAAAGACCGGTTCAAACATCAGACGGGCCATG
>DATEGH010000045.1:0-8813 GCA_035280185.1 Terriglobales bacterium | reverse complement strand
TCAGGGCCTTTCCAAAGACTACCCGGTCGGCTTCTGGAAAAAACAGCTTCGTCCCGCGCTCAAGCCGCTTGATTTAACCGTAGAACACGGCGAAACGTTCGGGTTTCTCGGTCCCAACGGCGCGGGCAAGACGACCACGCTCAAGCTCCTGATGGGAATCATCTTTCCCACTTCCGGCTCTGCGCGGATTCTGGGCAAGGATTTCCACGATCCCGAGATCAAGCGCCGGATCGGCTTCCTTCCCGAGCAGCCTTATTTTTACGACTATCTCAGCGCTCCCGAACTGCTGGACTATTACGCTCAGCTTTCCGGTGTTCCGCAGGCCGGGCGCAAGCAGCGCATCAGCGAACTGCTGGACCGAGTCGGCCTGAGCGACGTTGGCAGCAAGCAATTGCGCAAGTTTTCCAAAGGAATGCTCCAGCGCGTGGGGATTGCGCAAGCCATCATTCACGATCCTGAAGTAATCTTCCTTGACGAGCCGATGTCCGGTCTCGACCCTCTAGGCCGGCATGAGATCCGCGAGCTGATTCAAGGGCTCAAAGATGCCGGCAAGACCATCTTCTTTTCCACCCACATTCTTTCCGATGCTGAAGCATTGTGCGATCGGGTGGCCGTTATTCACAAAGGCGAGCTGCGCGGAATCGGCGTGGTAAATGATCTCCGCTCCAGCGCCGCCGGCAAGACCGAAGTCATCTGGGAAGGAGCAAGTGCCCTGAGCGCGGTTGCAAACTATGCGCTGGAATCGCACGTCACCGGGGACACGGTTCGCGCCACAATCTCCGCGGAATCTCTCGATGCCGTGCTCGACCGTCTGCGCCAGCAGCATGCGCGCCTGATTTCTGTTACGCCGCTGCATGGAACGCTGGAGCAGTACTTCCTCTCCAAAACTTCTGACCAGGAGCCGGTTGGAGTATGAACTCGCGTCTTTCCGCCATCACATTGAATACGTTTCGCGAGGCGATTCGCGATCGTGTTCTCTACAACCTGATTATTTTCGTCCTGCTCCTGGTCGCCAGCGCCCCGTTGTTCGGCCAGATTTCCATCGGCTTGGAGCGGCTGATTATTGTCAACGTGGGACTGAGTGCGATCTCAATTTTCGGCATTCTTATCGGCATTTTCATCGGCATCGGGTTGGTCTCGAAGGAGATCGAGAAGAAAACGCTGTACACCATCCTCTCCCGCCCGGTGCGACGCTGGGAATTTATCGCCGGAAAATACTTCGGGCTGGTGCTCACGTTAGTTGTAAACGCTGTGCTGATGAGCGTGGGGTTTTATCTGGCGCTCCTGGTGACTGCCCACAAGCTGACCGGCGCGGACGGCCGTTTGCTGGTGGCAATTTATTTTGCCGTGCTTGAGTTCCTCATCATCACCGCCGTCACGCTCCTGTTTTCCTCGTTCTCCACGCCAATTTTCTCGGCTATCTTCGCTTTCGCCCTCTTTGTGATCGGAACTTTTGCTACGGACCTAAGAAACTTCGCCGCAGCGGCGCATGGCGTCACCAAATGGTTCGCTACTGCGGCGGCGTACGTGATCCCGAACTTCGCATCGCTCAATGTGATTGGGCAGGTTGCCCACGATCAGCCGGTGCACGGCAGCCTTATCCTGATGAATACCCTATACGCGCTGCTCTACTCCGCGGCGGTAACGGCCGGAGCAGTCCTGATCTTCGAGCGCCGCAACTTAAAATGAAAAGCAAGAAGACAATCCTGGCGGCTGCGGCTCTCGTGCTGGTGGTGTGTTTTGCCGGTTCGGTATTCGCCTTGAATGCGGCCACCGGCGCCCGGGGAAATGAAGCGACACTGGAAGAAGTTCTCTATCTTCCGTCAGGCAAGATGTTGCAACGTCTGAGCCTGGGCTATTCCAGCCTGCTTGCGGATGTTTATTGGACGCGAGCAGTGCAGTATTTTGGCGGCCGCGTCCAGCGATCCACCCATTACGAACTGCTCAATCCTCTCCTGGAAATCACCACGGACCTCGATCCGCATTTGATCGTGGCCTATCAGGATGGGTCGATCTTCCTCGCTCAGCAGCCTACCTGGGGCGCCGGCGAGCCGGACAAAGCGGTCGCTCTGCTGGAGAAAGGGATTCGTAATAACCCGGGGTATTGGCGGCTGTACTTTACTCTGGGCTTCGTGCATTACGTTGACCGGCATGATTACAAAGCTGCGGAGCAGGCTTTCCGTAAAGGTTCTGAAGTACCCGGAGCGCTCCCCTGGATGAAGGTGATGGCGGCCAGAATGGCGGAGAAGGGCGCGGACCTGGGGACTGCTTTCGCTTTATGGCAGGGTATTTACGACAACGCCACCAACAAAGAGCTGAAGCAGACTGCAACCTTGCACCTTGACTCCCTTCGTGCCGACGCCGATCTGAACGAACTCGACCGCCGCATCCAGCTCTATCGCCAAAAAGCCGGAGTCTTACCCTCGCGCTGGTCTGACCTGATTCGTGCCGGGCTGCTGCCGGGCATTCCCACGGATCCCACCGGCGCTCCCTACAAGTTTGAAGCGGACGGAAAGGTCAACGTACAGGACCCCAGCAAGTTCAAGTTCCTTGGGGAATTCCGCAAGCACTAAATGCCGGAATCGCGTACTTCTGGCCGGAATCTAATGAAATTCATGCGAAATTTGCTTTGTGCCTTTCTCCTGACTCTGCTCGCCGGATTAGCCTCCTGGGGCCAATCTGGGGGGCTTGGCAGTCTGGCCCATGACGTGGACCAGCACTACAACTCGCTCAAAAGCTTCAAAGCCGCATTCACTGAGATTTATCAAGCGCCTGGAATCTCCCGTACCGAAAGCGGAACGCTCTGGCTCAAGAAGCCGGGCAAAATGCGCTGGGAATACCATGAGCCGCAGGAAAAACTCTTCGTGAGCAACTCTCAAGTTGCTTACTTCTATGTTCCCGGTGAGCGCCAGGCGAGAAAGACTTCAGTCAAGAAGCTCGACGATCTGCGCTCACCGCTGCGCTACCTCTTAGGCAAGACCAAGCTGCAGAAGGAATTGGACGATCTCTCCTTCGCCCCCGACATCACGCCGCTGCAGGCTGGAGACAAGGTGCTGCGCGGTATTCCCAAAGCTCTTAAAGACCGCGTTTCCGAGGTCCTGCTGGAAGTCAACCCGGCGCACCAGATCGTCAGAATCCTCATCCGGGAATTGGATGGTTCCACCACGGACTTTCATTTCTCTCAGATTGAGGAAAACGTCCCGGTTCAGGATAGCTTATTCCGCTTCACTCCTCCTCCCGGGGTCGAGACCATTCAGGATGAGCATGTGGCTCAATGATTTAGCAAATTACCTTAGTTGCTGAAGAATTAGGGTTTTTAATTGGCAAATTGCGCAATAATAGGGAATCCCCCCATTCTATTGTTGTCCGGCTGACCGGAGAATTTGAATGCTAGACTTGAGCAAGGAGTTGGGCTCTCCCCGGTTGTAAATCACTTCATGGCTGAGTTTCTGGTAAAGATGGCCGACGAGCGCGGTCACGTGCTCGAACAGATGGAAAGCGGTGTCTCCGCGCAGGAGATCAAGGACCGCTTTGCCCAGCAGGGTTACTACGTCTACTCGGTCCGCGGCCGGGCCGGAGTGCTGCCCTTCGGCAGCATGGGCGGGCGCAAACGGAAGCTCAAAACGGAAGAATTCGTCATCTTCAACCAGCAGTTTCTTACCCTGATTAAAGCCGGTTTGCCCATCCTCAAATCACTCGATCTCCTGGCGAAGAGGCAGCGGAACTCGTACTTCAAATCCATGCTGGAGAACGTGCAGGAGCGCGTCAAGAGCGGCGAGCTGCTTTCGGATGCTTTTGCCGCGCAAGGCGGCGGCATCTCGCGAATTTACACCACCACGCTCCTCGCCGGAGAACGAAGCGGCAATCTGGAAGAGGTGCTTGCGCGCTACATCAGCTTTCAACGGGTTACGCTGACCTTCCGCAAAAAGCTGCTCTCGTCGCTGTGGTATCCGGCGTTGCTGATTGCGGCTCTGGCGGTAATGCTGACGTTCCTGATGACTTACGTGGTCCCACAGTTTGCCGATTTGTATTCCTCTCTGAATGCCAAGCTGCCGCCCATGACCGTGATGATGCTGGAAATCGGAACGGGCCTCCAGCACTACTACTGGCTCATTCTGCTGGTGATTGCCGCGATCGTTGCCGGAGTTTATTTCTGGGTGCGTTCGGGAAGCGGAGCCAGAGTCGTGGATGCAGTCCGCTACAAGATGCCGCTTCTCGGGACCGTGTGGATGAAATATCAAGTCGCCATGTTCAGCCGCACGCTTTCCACCTTGCTCACCGGAGGTCTGCCGCTGGTGCCGTCACTGGAGACCGCCAGCCGCTCGATCAACAGCTTCAAAATTTCGGACAACGTGGAGCAGGCTGCGCGTCGCGTGCGCGAAGGCCAGTCGCTTGCCTACAGCCTGGAAGAGGCGAAGTTTTTTCCCAATCTGGCAATTGAGATGATCGAAGTCGGCGAATCCACCGGCGCTCTCGCCACCATGCTGAATTCCGTTGCCGAGTTCTTTGAAGAAGACGTGCAGAACTCGCTGGCCACGGCCTTGCAGCTTGTGGAACCGTTAATTCTGGTCGTTATGGGCGTAACCGTGGCGTTTGTGCTTATCTCGCTGTACCTGCCCATTTTTTCTCTGGGAGCACAGATGCAGCACTAGGAATTTAGAAGTTTATGGAAACAAGGAATCTTACAAACATTCTGGAAAACGCGGCCCCGGCCAACGGGCAGCCCAGCGCGGAGCAGCGCGCCCGCGACATGGCCGCGCGCTATCGCTGCGAATTCGTTGACCTGCGTGATTACCGGCTGGATCCTGAGCTGTTCAAGTCCGTCCCTGTGGATCTGATGTTTCGCTACAACTTTGTGCCGCTGGAAGAGCACGAAGGCACACTGTGGATTGCCATCGCCGATCCCAGCAAGCTGATGATGATCGATGAAATCGGCCTGCTGCTGAACCGCCGCATCAAGACCCGCGTGGCCACGCTCAATCAGATCAATGACATTCTGAAGAAAACAGAGCAGTCGCAGCGCGTGCTGGAAGAGGCCAGCGAAGGCTTCGTGCTGGACGTGGTCAGGGACGAAGAAGCCGCCGGCGACGAGAACATCAGCATTGACCGCATTACCGCCGAAGCCGACGTAAGCCCCATCATTCGCTTGGTCGATACCACCATCTTCACCGCGCTGCAAAAGCGCGCCAGCGACATCCATATCGAAACTGAGAGCGACTCCGTGGTGGTGAAGTACCGTATTGACGGCGTGCTGCAACAGGCCATGCAGCCCATGGCCAAGGAGCACCACTCCACCATCATTACGCGCGTGAAGGTCATGAGCGAGTTGGACATTGCCGAGCGTCGCGTGCCGCAGGACGGACGCTTCCGCGTGAAGTATAACGGCCGGCTGATTGATTTTCGCGTCTCCATCATGCCCACCATTCACGGCGAAAACGCCGTGCTGCGCGTCCTCGATAAAGAGTCCATGAGTGAGAAGTTCCGTAACCTCGTGCTGGACGTCGTGGGCTTTGACGAAGAAGACCTGCGCAAGTTCCGCCGCTATATTGCAGAACCTTACGGCATGGTGCTGGTCACAGGTCCTACGGGAAGCGGTAAAACGACCACGCTTTACGCGGCGCTCAATGAGATCAAGACCGACGAAGACAAAATCATCACCATTGAAGATCCGGTGGAATATCAGATCCACGGTATCACTCAGATTCCGGTCAACGAAAAAAAAGGCCTCACCTTCGCTCGCGGCTTGCGTTCCATCCTGCGTCACGACCCGGACAAGATCATGGTGGGCGAAATCCGCGACCAGGAAACCGCGCAAATCGCCATCAACTCCGCCCTTACCGGACACCTGGTGTTTACCACGGTCCACGCCAACAACGTAGTGGACGTTCTGGGGCGCTTCCTGAACATGGGCGTGGAGCCGTACAACTTTGTTTCCGCGCTGAACTGCGTGCTTGCGCAACGGCTCGTTCGCACCATCTGCCAGCATTGCAAGAAGCAGGTCCGCTACACCGACGATGAGTTGGACAGCTTCGGGCTTGATCCGCAGCAGTGGCGCAATGTTACGTTTTACGACGGGCCGGGGTGCATCGAGTGCGCCGGAACGGGCTATCACGGGCGCACTGCCATTCACGAACTGCTGGACCTCTCAGACCGCGTGCGCGAGCTGATTTTGGAAAAGCGTCCATCATCGGAGATTCGCAAAGCCGCCCATGACGAAGGGATGCGTTTTCTGCGCGAATCCGCGCTTTCGCGGATCAAAGCCGGGATCACTACCATGAAGGAGATCAATAAGGTCACGTTTATCGAGACCACACGATAACCATGAGCGGCTCGAAACAAAACAGCAAACGTCCGCGCCTGGCGTGCGAGATCATGGCGGACCGCGTGATCGCGGGGCGTGCTTCCGACAAAGCGCCACGCCTGGAGGTGTTTACCTCCCGCCGTCTGAGCGAAGGCGCTCTCGCGCCCGGACTCGCTGCTCCGAATGTGATGGATGGCCAGGCTTTGCGCACGGCCATCAGCGGCGCCTTGGGCGCAGTCGGCGGAAGCTCACGCGACGTGGTCGCCATTGTTCCTGATGCTGCCATACGAGTCCTCCTTCTGGATTTTGAAACCTTGCCGGCAAAGCCGCAGGAAACGGATCCGGTCATCCGCTTGCGCTTGAAAAAGGCGCTCCCATTTGACGTGGACCAGGCCACCGTCTCCTACGATATTCGTCGCAATAACGGGACCGTGCAGGCCGTGGCCGCGGTTTCGCCGCGCGCAGTGATTGAGGAATATGAAGCTGCATTTCGCGACCTCGGTTATTCTCCGGGTGTGTTGCTTCCGTCGACCCTGGCTGCGCTAGGGACGGTCGACGCGGACAAGCCTACGCTGGTGGTAAAAGTGGATCCGGGCAATGTCATGATCATCGCGGCGGAGAAGCAGGCCTTGCGGCTGGTGCGCACGCTGGAAAATCCTCGCGGCGCAGCTATTACGGCCGAGGAACTCGCCGAGGGCGTGCTGCCTTCCATCGTATTTTTTGAGGACACGTTCGGCGCCAGGATCGAACAGATTTATATAGGTGGAGTCGCCTCCATCCAAACCATTGGCCCGCTACTGCATCAGCAGACCGGCGCCCAGGTACAGGAACTTGGCCCTTCGCTCTCTTCCGAGCAGGACCTCAGTGGAGAAAATCTTGAACCGGCTATGATGGCCGGGATTGCGGGGGCATTGCTGGGATAATGCGCCTTAACATCAATCTTGCGACGCAACGCTATGAGGACGTGCGCCAGTTTTACGTGCGCTGGAGCACCGCATTGGCCGTGGCTGCGATTTTCACCGCAATTCTGGCCGTGCTGACCGTTTTCGATTATTCGAGTTCAGCGCAGTCGGGCACGCGCATTCGCGAGCTGCGGCAACGCATATCCGTTCTGCAAACGGAGCGAGCTTCTGCCGAAGCGGTGGAGAACAGCCCGGAAAACCGCGATGTAACCGACCAGAAGAATTTCTGGAATGCTCAGATCGCCCGGCGTTCCTTCTCCTGGACTCAGCTCTTCAACGACCTGCAAAGGATTATGCCGGGCCGCGCGTACGTGCTCTCTGTAAAACCTGAGATCACTCAGGATAATCGCGTCAAGCTGACCTTGCAGATCGCGGCGGAGCAGCACGCCAACGCCATTGATCTGGTCAAGCGCATGGAATCCTCGCCTCGCTTCAAGCAGCCGGAAATCACCGAGGAATCGGCGCAGAAAGATACGCATACCGGGGCCAACAACATCAAGCTGTCAATCGAGACCTTCTATACGCCCGCTTCCATAGCCGGCACGCGCGCGGCAAAGGAGGGCATGTGACGGGCAAGCTTGCGAAGATGAAGAAACGGTTTACCATCGCGCTCACGATTCTTGTGGTTGCCGATGTTGCCCTGCTGGTATTTCTGCTGTGGCCAGGATCGAGTGCCTCTGCGCAGCGCGCCCAGGAAGAGGGTCTGCAACAGCAATCGCGCACTCTGGCGGCTGATGTCGCCCCACTGCGGGGAATGGACCAGAAGCTGCTCCAAACCCGCGCCGATGTTAAAACTCTTTATCAGGAGAGAATTCCTCCCCATTGGTCCGTGGTATCACAGGAACTCGAGCGGCTCACCCATGAAACCGGTGTGACCACCCGCGCGATCAAATACAACCCGCTAAAATTGGATAAGGGCGGTCTCCCTGACGTTCAGAGCATCGAGATTGATACCAGCATCACCGGCGAGTACTCCAAAGTAGCGCGCTTTATCAATGCGATCGAGCAGGACAAGCTGCTGTTTATCATCTCGCAAATCTCTCTTACCGGCGAAGAGGGCGGCCAGGTGACGCTGCAGATCAAATTCCAGACATTCATCAAGGAGCCGCCCGCAAGCAGCGGAGCGTAACGAACGAGTGAAAATCGGAGCAGAGAACAAGAAACAGCTTTACTGGATGGTCGGCTTGCTGGCCGTTGCCATTCCCCTTGCAATCTACGAGTTTGGCGGCATGGGCACGAGCGCGGCCGCTCCGCCGGCGCCGGCGTCCGCTTCGAATACATCGGCAAAGAAAGGCGGAACAGTGCTGGCCGCCGGCAATTTGCTCGACCCAACTTTACATACTGACATCCTTGATGCCAGCCGGCGCGTAAAGTATGAATCCGGCGGACGCAATATCTTCCGCATGGAAGAGCCACCGCCGCCGAAGCCGATTGCCCCGGTGCGACCAACGGCGACGCCCATTCCAACGCCGACGCCTGTACCGCCACCTCCGCCCATTCCGCTGAAGTTTTACGGCTTTGCCAGCAAGTCCAACCAACCAAAGAGGGTT
>DATEGH010000044.1:0-9651 GCA_035280185.1 Terriglobales bacterium | reverse complement strand
TTACCGCTGATGAACGCGGATCAGGCGGATGACAAAACAAAAGATTCAAAGCTAGTGGCTAGGAGCTAAGAGCTAGAGGCTAACGATATGGCAAAGGAAAAATTTGACCGCAGCAAGCCGCACGTGAACGTCGGGACGATTGGTCACATTGACCACGGCAAGACCACGCTGACGGCGGCCATCACCAAGGTGTTGTCGAAGCACAACCCCAAGATCCAGTTCCGCTCGTTCGATTCGATTGACAACGCGCCGGAAGAGCGCGAGCGCGGCATCACCATCGCGACGGCGCACGTGGAGTATGAGACGCCGAACCGGCACTACGCGCACGTGGATTGCCCGGGTCACGCCGACTACATCAAGAACATGATCACCGGCGCGGCGCAGATGGATGGCGCGATCCTGGTAGTCGCGGCCACTGACGGTCCGATGCCGCAGACGCGCGAGCACGTGCTGCTGGCTCGCCAGGTGGGTGTGCCCTACATCGTGGTGGCGCTCAACAAGTGCGACGCGGTGGATGATCCGGAGCTGCTGGACCTGGTGGAACTCGAAGTGCGCGAGCTGCTCAAGAGCTACAAGTTCCCAGGCGATGATGTGCCGGTGGTTCGTCTGTCTGCTCTCGGTGCTCTCAACGGGGAAGCGAAATGGGAAGCCAAGGTCGACGAGCTGATGGAGGCGGTGGATAAGAGCGTGCCGCTGCCGGCGCGCGACGTGGACAAGCCGTTCCTGATGCCGATTGAAGACATCTTCTCGATCTCGGGACGCGGAACTGTGGTGACCGGACGTATTGAGCGCGGCAAGGTCAAGGTCGGCGAGGAAGTGGAGATCGTCGGCTTCCGCGAGACCAGAAAGACGGTCGTCACGGGCGTGGAGATGTTCAAGAAGCAGCTGGATGAAGGCATGGCGGGCGACAACGCCGGGCTGCTGCTGCGCGGCGTCGCCAAGGAAGACGTGGAGCGCGGAATGGTTTTGGCCAAGCCAGGCTCGATCACGCCGCACACCAAGTTCAAGGCTGAGATTTACGTATTAACCAAGGAAGAAGGCGGACGGCATACCCCATTCTTCAAGGGCTATCGTCCGCAGTTCTACTTCCGCACCACCGACGTGACCGGAGTGGCGGAGCTGCCATCAGGGACGGAGATGGTGATGCCGGGCGACAACGTGGCATTGACGATCGAGCTGATTACGCCGGTGGCTATGGAGAAGGGACTTCGGTTTGCCATTCGCGAAGGCGGCAGGACCGTGGGTGCGGGAACGATCAGCGAGATTATTCAGTAAGCAGAATTAGCGATTTGTGATTGGTGATTTGTGAATTCACAAATCAGAAATCAAAAATGAAGCGACAGAGATCGAAGACATAACGACCTGATCGCCACGATCTTTGAGGAACATACATTGATAGGAAAAGAAAGAATCCGCATCCGGCTGAAGGCGTATGACTACCGCATTCTTGACCAGTCCACCGGCGAGATTGTGGATACGGCCAAGCGCACCGGGGCACAGATTGCAGGACCGGTTCCGCTGCCTACGGTGAAGAACAAATATTGCGTGCTGCGCTCCCCTCACGTGGACAAGAAGTCGCGCGAGGCGTTTGAGATCCGCACGCACAAGCGGCTGATCGACATCCTGGAGCCGACGCAGAACACGGTGGACGCGCTGATGAAGCTCGACCTGCCGGCCGGCGTGGATGTGGAGATCAAGGCGTTTGGGAAAGAGCATAAATAGCAATTAAAGCACTTAGCAATTAGCACTTGGCCAAACCTGTTCTGCAAACGGTTTTTGGCTAAAGGCTAAAGGCCAAGGCTGAAAACCTACAGTTCCGGCATTGGCGAAGAGTTGGGCCGCTCTGGAATGATGAGGAGAATAGAGACAATGGTTAGCGGAATTCTCGGCAAGAAAATCGGCATGACGCAGGTCTTCGATGACAGGGGTGAAGTGCATCCGGTCACGGTGCTGCAGGCAGGGCCCTGCGTGATCACGCAGATCAAGCGCGCGAACAAGGATGGCTACGAGTCGGCCCAGATCGGCCTGGTGGAATTTGTGAAAGGCAAGAACGTGAGCAAGGCGATGCAAGGCCACTTTGCCAAGCACAATCTGCCTCCGGTGAAGTTCATGCGCGAAGTCGCGGTCGAAGACACGCCCGAAGCCGCGGCCAAATCAGCCGAACAGTCGGCCGAAGGCAGCAACGGCGCAAGCGGCAATGGCGCGCTCAAGGTCGGAGACAAGGTTCTGGTGGACATCTTCCGCGATGAACGATATGTGGATGTGATCGGCATCAGCAAAGGACGCGGTTTTGCCGGCGTGGTTCGGCGTCACCATTTCGGCGGCGGCCCGGCAGCGCACGGACACATGTTCCAGGTGCAAGGCTCGATCGGGGCATCTTCGTTTCCGTCGCGCACATTCCCTGGGCAGCGCATGTCGGGACACATGGGGGTCGATCAGGTCACGGTTCGCAACCTCAAGATTCGCGGCATCGATACGGATGACAATCTGCTGCTGGTGGAAGGCGCGGTACCGGGACACAAGAACGGTTATGTGGTGATCTTCAAGGCCAAGAAGCCGCCACGCGAACGTCGTGGCTTTGCTGGCGCAACAACTCTCGACCCGTTGAAGGCCGCGAAGAAGGCTGCGGCTGGCAAAGGCAAGAAGTAAAGCGGATTTGGTAATTGAGCAAGTTGGTAATTGAGTAATTTGAAACCAACACACACGCGTTAACGCTCACCAATAAAAATGATGGATGGGCTAAAAGAACAGAGCGAAGAGCCAAAAGCTAAGAGCTAAAGGCTGATTTATGGCAAACATTGACGTAGTAGATCTGAAAGGTAAGAAAGTCGGCACACTGGAGCTGGCGGACGAGGTCTTTGGCGGAATCAACGAGGACCTGCTGTGGGAAGCGGTGAAGCATTATCGCGCGTCGCTGCGCTCCGGCACCCATGCCACCAAGAACCGCAAGCTGGTGTCCGGATCGGGCAAGAAGCTGTGGCGACAGAAGGGAACAGGACGCGCCCGCGTGGGTTCGATCCGTTCTCCACTGTGGCGGCACGGCGGAACGATACACGGACCGCAGCCTCGCTCCTATGATTACCAGTTTCCGAAGAAGAAACTGCTGGGCGCGCTGCGTTCTGCCCTGGCGGCGAAGCATGCCGACGGCAAGCTGACGGTGGTCTCGAATTTCGATCTGGAAGAAATCAAGACCAGCACGTTGCGCGAAGTCTTGGACACGCTCGGGATCGAGAAAACCGCGCTTCTGGTGGACGGTGCAAAAGAGAACCGCAACCTGGAACTGAGTGCGCGGAACCTTGAAGGAGTTGAAGTGGTGCCTGGGAACCAGGTGCATCCGTACCATCTTCTCCGCTATGAGACGGTCATCTTCTCTCAGCCTGCGCTGGAGAAGTTGCAGGAGTCACTGAAGGCCTCGGCACCCAAGCGGAAAGCGGAGGTGGCTTAATGAAATCGGCATACCAGATCATTCGCAAGCCGGTGATTACGGAAAAAGGCCTCGGAGTGAAAGAGAACCAGGCCACGCTGGTGTTTGAAGTCGCCGCCAAAGCCACCAAAACCGAGGTGAAAGAGGCGGTGCAGAAAATTTTCAAAGTCCGGGTTGACTCGGTGCGCACGGCGAACTTCCTGGGCAAGGAGCGCCGCCGGGGCAAGTTCACCGGCTTCCGTCCTGACTGGAAGAAGGCATACGTGAAGCTGAGATCAGGCGAGAAGATGCCGGAGTACGCACAGAATTTGTGAAGAAGCTGCTAGCTACTCGCTGCTAGCCACGGCAAAGACGAAAGCAAAGACGGAATTGAGAACGTCAGAGCTCGCGAAAGTGGGCGCGAAGACAAAAGCTACTAGCCAGCAGCTAGCAGCCAGAGGCTCAAGAGCATGGGAATTAAGACATACAGACCGGTAACGCCGTCACTGCGGTTCAAGACCACGCTGACGAACGACGAGTTGACGACCGACCGTCCGCACAAGCCGCTGACCAAGATCAAGCAGCGCACGGGAGGACGCCGTAATTCGGGCGACACCACCATCTGGCACCGCGGCGGCGGGCACAAGCGCAAACTGCGCATTATCGACTTCAAGCGCGAGAAAGCCGGCATTCCGGGAACGGTGGTTTCAATTGAGTATGACCCGAACCGCTCGGCGCGGATTGCGCTGATCGCCTACGCAGATGGCGAGAAGCGCTACATTCTTCAGCCGGTGGGATTGCAGGTGGGGCAGAAGATTGTGAGCGGGCCGGAAGCCGACATTCTCGTCGGCAACGCATTGCCGCTGCGCAATATCCCCGCCGGCACCACGGTGCACAACATCGAGTTGAAGCCGGGCAAGGGAGCGCAGATGGTGCGTTCGGCCGGAGGAGCCGCACAGTTGGTGGCAAAGGAAGATGAGTACGCGCTGGTGAAGCTGCCTTCGGGCGAGACCCGGCGAGTGTTGATCGATTGCATGGCGACGGTGGGTCAGATCGGGAACGTGGATCACGAGAACGTTGCTATCGGCAAAGCCGGCCGCAACATCTGGCTGGGCAAGCGTCCGGTGAATCGCGGCGTCGCCATGAACCCGGTGGACCATCCGCATGGCGGTGGTGAAGGAAAGACCTCGGGCGGTCGCCATCCGGTGACTCCGTGGGGACAGCCTACGCGCGGCTACAAGACGCGCAACAACAAGCGCACGGACAAGTTCATTGTGAGCAGGAGAGCAAAATAAATGGCACGCTCGCTGAAAAAAGGGCCGCACATTGACGGCCATCTGCTGAAGAGGATCGAGGACATGAATGCGCGGAATGACAAGAAGGTGGTCCGCACCTGGTCGCGCCGTTCCACGATCTCGCCGGAGATGGTGGGACACACCATCGCAGTGCACAACGGTAAGAAGTTTATTCCGGTGTACGTGACGGAAAACATGGTCGGTCATAAGCTGGGCGAGTTTTCCTTCACGCGGCAGTTCAAAGGACACTCGGTGAAGGCGGCCACAGAGACTGCGGCCAAACCGGCGGCGCCGCCGCCTCCGGCGAAGTAAAGGTCAAGACATGGAATTCAAGGCAAAAGCTCAGTTCACCCGGGTATCTCCGCAGAAGGCGCGGCTGGTGCTCGACCTGATTAGAGGCAAGCGCGTCGAAGACGCTCTGGCGACGCTGCAGTTTACCAAGAAGCGCATTGCGCCTGCCATCTTCCAACTTGTGCGCTCGGCGGTAGAGAACGCCAACTACCTGAGCGGCGAGAAAGGGCTGGACGTGGACGTAGATCGCCTCTATGTGAAGGCAGCCATCGCCAATGACGGGCCGCGCATGAAGCGCATCCGTCCGGCACCGATGGGCCGCGCGTATCGCTACCAGCGGCGCATCGCACACATGGAAGTGGTGCTGGCGGAGAAGGGCGCACAGAACGGCGCCGGCCTGGCGACGGTTGTGGGTGAAGAGGAGGCGGCAGCGCCAAAGAAAGCCGCGAAAAAGAAGAAAACGAAAGCCGCGGGTGCAAGCAAGAAATCGGCCGGCCGCAAGAAGACCGCAGGAGCGAGGTAAAGGTTATGGGACAGAAAGTCCATCCATACGGATTTCGCCTAGGTTATACGAAGCCCTGGCGGTCGCGCTGGTTCGTGGAGCGCGATTACAACAAGCTACTGCTTGAAGACGTCAAGTTGAAGGACGAGCTGCGGGACAAGCTGAAGTCGGCGGGCGTGAGCTCCGTGGAAATCGAGCGGCCGGGCAACAAGCTGCGCATTATCATTCGCACCGCGCGCCCGGGCATCATCATCGGCCGCAAGGGCGCGGAGATTGACAAGCTGAAGCAGGAGCTGCAGAAGCGCACCAATCGCGATGTTTTTATCGATATCCAGGAAGTGCACAAGCCGGAGCTGGATGCGCAACTGGTGTCGGAATCGATTGCGCTGCAACTGGAGAAGCGCGTAGGCTTCCGCCGCGCGATGCGCAAGGCTGTGGATTCGGCGCTGCGCTTCGGCTGCAAGGGAATCAAAGTGCGCGTCTCCGGCCGGCTGAACGGGAATGAAATTGCGCGCTCGGAATGGTACCTCCAGGGACGGTTGCCGCTGCACACGTTGCGCGCAGATATCGAATACGGATTTTCCGAGGCCCGCACCACCTACGGCGTGATCGGCGTGAAAGTGTGGATCTACCGTGGAGAAATCCTGCCGGCGAAAAAACGCACCAGCGAGCGGCAAATGGCAGGAGCGGGAGCATTCTGAGGAAAAAGCAGCACTTAGCAATTAGCACTTAGCCTAGTCGGTAATGGAAGAGGCCAACAGTGCAGAGCTAAGGGCCAAGGGCCAAGGGCTAACGGCTTGAACGATGCTGTTAGCGGCATAGAAGGAATTGACACATGTTAATGCCGAAAAAAGTTAAGTACCGCAAGCAGCAGCGCGGGCGCATGCGCGGGAAGGCGTGGCGCGGAGGCGAGCTCTCATTCGGAGATTTCGGGTTGAAAGTAATGGAGCCTGGCTGGGTGACGGACCGCCAGATCGAAGCGAGCCGCGTGGCCATGACGCGCTTTGTGAAACGCGGCGGCAAGATCTGGATTCGCCTGTTCCCGGACAAGCCTGTGACCAAAAAGCCTGCCGAAACCCGTATGGGAAAAGGCAAAGGAGCGCCCGACCATTGGGTTGCGGTAGTACGGCCGGGAAAGATTCTGTTTGAAATGGAAGGCGTCAGCCGGACCGAAGCGGCCGAGGCGATGCGCCTGGCGTCGCACAAGCTGGGACTGAAAACGAAATTTGTTTCACGTCATGAAGAGCAGGTCCACTAGCCGGCGAGTTCTTCAGGGAAAAATGATTATGGAAGCAGAAAAACTGAGAAATCTTACGAATGACGAGTTGCTGCACCAGCAGCGCGAGCTGAATGATCAGCTCTTCCGCATGAAGTTCCAGCTCAAGATGGGGCAAACGGAAAGCCTGAACAAGCTCCGCGGGCTGCGGAAAGATGTTGCGCGGATCAAGACCATCCTGCGCGAGAAAGACCTTGGCCTGACGAACGGCGCAACAGCGAAGTCGGCAGCGCCGGAATCGGGAGCGGCTGCGGAGCAGGCTCCTGCGAAGAGAGCAGCAAAGCGCAGCGCGACGAAGAAAACGAAGAAGAAGAGCAGCGCGAAGAAATCAGTGGCGAAGAAGGCCTCAAGCGCGAAGGCGAAAGCGAAAGCGAGGAAGTAGATGGCAGAAGCAGCAACCGAGAAGAAGCAGGGCCGTCGCGCCACCAAGATTGGACGGGTGGTTTCGACCAAAATGGCAAAGACCATTGTGGTCGAGGTCAGCATGAAAAAGTCGCACACGCTGTATCGCCGCGTGATTGCGAAATCTAAGAAGTTCTACGCGCACGACGAGACCAATTCCGCGCATGTGGGCGATTTCGTTGAGATCGAGGAAAGCCGGCCGCTGTCGCGGCTGAAGCGCTGGCGGTTGAAGAACATCCTGCAGCGGGCGAAACTGGTGGCGGGCGGGGAGCAGGCCGAGCAGCAGGCAAGTTAGCGAAAGCAGCAATTAGCCATTAGCACTTCGCCATTAGTCTCGTAAACGAAACAGGTTTGGCTAAAGGCTAAAGGCCAATAGCTCCTCAATGAAACTGAGTGTATGAAGCAGCCGTGGACTTATGCCGGCGGCTGGGCGGAACGGGAGATTCAACCATGGCAGTCATGATGAGAACAATCCTCGACGTGGCGGACAACAGCGGAGCACGCCGCCTGCAGATGATTCTGCCGCTGGGCGGGCATACCGGCCTGAATGCCGGGCTGGGCGACGTGGTGACCGCGGCCGTGAAGGAAGCCGCGCCGGATGGAACGGCTAAAAAAGGCAGCGTGGTGAAGTGCGTGATCGTGCGGCAGCGCAAGGAGCATCGCCGGCGCGATGGGACCTACATTCGCTTTGACCAGAACGCCGCTGTGCTCATCAACGAAACGGGAGAGCCGGTGGGAACGCGCGTGTTCGGGCCGGTCGCCCGCGAGCTGCGCGAGAAAAAGTTCTTGAAGATTGTGTCGCTGGCGCCTGAGGTGCTGTAGGCGAAGCTGGAGAAACGAGTACGAGATGCAGACAAGAGTGGATATCAAGCGCAACGACCAGGTAAAAGTAATCAGCGGTCGTGATAAAGGCAAGCAGGGCCGCGTTCTGCGCGTGTTCCCCGACGAAGGCAAGGTCCTGGTGGAGCATGTGATGATGATGAAGAAGAACGTGCGGCCCAACCCGCAGCGCAACATCAAGGGCGGAATTGCCGAGCAGGAATCGCCGATTCCGATCGCCAAGGTGATGTTGATATGCCCGAGTTGCGGGCCGTCGCGGATCGGACATCGACTGGAAGGCAGCAAGCGCGTGCGGATCTGCCGCAGATGCGAGGCGTCGTTGGAGAAGTAGCTGTTGGCTGCTAGCCATTAGCTGCTAGTGAGCAGTGATTGTGACGAGATTCGCGGCGTAAGCGAGAGCCGCGGTCCTGAAAGAAAAGAAGAAGAGGCTAGGAGCTAGCAGCTCCCGGAACATCCACGAACCGGTAACCACTCCGAAACCGTGGGAGAAAGAAGCAGAACAGAAGAATGGCAACAGCAAAGACACCCGCGAGATTGAGAGAGCGCTTCCAGAAGGAAATCGCTCCAGCGCTGGCGAAAGAACTGGGCGTCACCAACCCGATGGCAGTGCCTCGGGTACATAAAGTCGTCGTGAACATGGGCGTAGGCGAAGCCACGCAGAACGCGAAGGTGCTCGACCCGCTGGTGCGCGATGTGGGCGAGATCACGGGGCAGAAGCCTGTGGTCACGAAAGCTAAGAAATCGATCGCGGCTTTCAAGGTGCGCGAGGGCATGTCCATCGGCGCGATGGTCACCCTACGCGGCAACCGCATGTACGAGTTCCTGGACCGATTGATCAATATCGCCCTCCCTCGCGTGCGCGATTTCCGCGGGGTTTCCACCAAGTCGTTTGACGGACGAGGAAATTACACGCTGGGGCTGCGCGATCAGTTGATCTTTCCGGAGATTGACTACGCCAAGGTTGACAAACTGAAAGGCATGAACGTGACGATCGTGACAACGGCGCGTGACGACAATCAGGCGCGGGCGCTGCTGAAGCATCTGGGAGTGCCGTTCCGTCAGTAGCAGTTAGCAATTAGCACTTAGCAATTAGCCTGATGACGGAACGGGAAACGGTAAGTTCATAAAGTTGAAATTGCTGGTGCGAGAGAAATTGAAGATTCATGGAGCAAGAGGCGAACAACAGTGTGGAATTAGCGAGTGGAGTTGATGCCAGGAGCTAATTGCTAATTGCCAGTTGCTAATTGCTAAAAGGACACATGGCTACAACAGCAAAGATTGCCAAGACGAACAAGAAACCGAAGTTTTCTACCCAGCACCGCAACCGCTGTTCGATTTGCGGGCGACCGCGGGCGTATCTGCGCAAGTTCGGCCTGTGCCGATTGTGCTTCCGCGGCCTGGCGCTGAAGGGCGAGATTCCGGGAGTCTCAAAGAGCTCCTGGTAAGGAGCAATTAGCAGCTAGCAATTAGCACGTAGCCTGAGTTGGTGAGATTTGGCGTGATTGATCCACCGGAGCTGCTAAAGCGAACGAATCTCAGGAGCAAAGGCAAAGCTAACTGCTATTTGCGAATTGCTAAGTGCTTGTTTCACGTCACGGCAGGTTTCCCTCGGTGAGCCGCGGGACAAACGGGTGACGATAAG
>DATEGH010000043.1:0-3383 GCA_035280185.1 Terriglobales bacterium | reverse complement strand
GGTTCCCATTTTGGGAAGAACGAATGCAACCATCTGCAGGTTGCCATCTGTAGAGAGTTCTGCTCACAGCCGGCAGCTCTCGAAATCCAGCTCTGCTTTAGCGTCTCCGCCCTCAATTTTGGGTTCTAAGTAGGCAGGACTTCAGAAAGCAAATGTTGGGGCGCGCCTTCAGGTGACATCCCGCACCCGTCCAATTTTTTGGCGACCGGGGGACCTTTCTGACGGCCAGACGTTTCTTAGGGGAGGACTCAAATGAAAGCTCTTCAAAAACACTTGCTGTGGACCCTTGCTCTTGCCGTAGGCAGCAGCACAGTTGGCGTGATGCAGGCCACGGCCCAGGATCGCGACCACGATCGCGATCGCGACCAGAATCAATACGGGACCTACAACGACCAATGGAACAACCGGGCTTACCAGCAGGGAATGCGCCATGGTCAGGATGACCGGGCGCACAACCGCGACCAGCACTACCGCGGACGCTACGACAACGATCGCGATCGTGCGGCCTATCAGGCCGGCTACGATCAGGCCTATGGCGTCAATGGACAGTACGGCGACCGCGACCGCCGCTGGCGGAATGGGCAGGACACGTACCGCAGCGGCGCTTATGGTTCCCCATATGGGATTTACAACCGCGGCGGGAATCCGGCGGCACAGGTTGGCTATCAGGATGGCGTGAACGATGGAAGTTCCGATCGCTCAACCGGCCACAGCTTCCGGCCAACGCAGCAGCAGGCGTACCAACATGCCGATCATAACTACAACGCCGCTTACGGGGACCGTCAGCAATACAAGAACATGTATCGACAGGCCTACCAGCAGGGGTATCAACAGGGATACAGCGGCGGCTCTTATCGTCGTTAGTTACTGCCCAAAAAGGGAACGCAGGTTTCCCTTTTTGGGATGTCCGTTGTCACTCGATATCGGACAAATTGGGAACAGATCTACTCTATGTTTCTTTGGCCGGCGCCCTTTTAAGGGGACAGGTCAGGCTCAATGAGAGACTCTGATGTGCGCGGAGTCGACGGTATTGATAGGCTCGCTAAAGCGCGCTATCTTCATTTCTTAGATCTCTAATATCAACAGAAATATATGAAATGCGTTTTTATTTCTCTGCTCGTTCTGGCTTCGGTCGCAGCTGAAGCCAAAATCCCAAATTCCGCCTGGAAAAGCGGCATCCTGAAGCGAGTGTCAAAGGAACACATCGCCCGCCAATCGGGTGAGCTTGGCAAAAAACCTCCCAGACACGGCGTATACATCAGCTACTACTTCATCCAGGCCGACAAGTCGCTGTATGAGGGCGACGACGTCAAGCTGAAGAACAACGAGAAGGGATTTCCCATATCAGTAAACGGCCCCGTGAAGTTCTTCCTGGACGCGAACGACCTCTACCTGAAGGACGACAAGGGAAAGGCTCACAAGTTGCGCTTGGTAAACGTGCTTCCCACAGACACGGCTAGCGCACAGTAACGTTCTGGGCTTTCTCACTTTCCTGACTTTGCCTGCGAGAGCATCACGGCTTCGTCTCTGGTATTTTCATCCCGTCCTGCTTCGATCATGAGCGACTCTGGCATTGACTCAGGGTTTGGCTGTCCTATATTTCTTTAAGGCTCACTCCGATGAACATGAAATCGAAGTTCACTGCGGCATGCTTGTCTGCAAATCTTGCGATCTTCCTCTTACCTTCGGCCTGGGCGACCTGCGGTGGTGGCGGTGGCGGCGGAATGGGCGGAATGGCGCCTGCCGGTGGCGGCATGTCGACGCCGCAGCAGGTGTACTACGTTCCCTGGAAGCTGGCGAAGCCGCAGGAACCGGCGCCTGCAGGCGGACTCATTCTTTATTGGTTTCCTTCATCCGAGAACGAGTTGCAGAAATCCAGCCTGCGTGTTTCTCGTCCGCTCTCGTTGTATGCGTCCCAATGCGTGGCGATGGAAGTGGCCGATCCGGGCTCCGAGTTTCGCGCCAAGTTCGCTGCAGAAGACACACTGCCGGTTGCCGTGCTCGCCGCGCCCGATGGGTCCGTGATCGGCAAGCTTCAGAACAAGAAGGGCATGCTTCATGTGGAAGATGTTGAGAAGCTGCTGGAAGGCGAGATCAAGAAACGTGAGGGCACCCTCGAAAACCAACTCAAAGCCGCAAAAGAAACTGCGAAGTCCGACAAAGACGCCGCCATCCCGCTCTATCGTGTGATAGCCGACCAGAAATGCATGTTTCCCAAAAAAGCAAAAGAGGCGGCAAAGGAGCTGAAGAAGCTGGGCGTGGAGGTTGGCGAAATTCCGGAGCCTCCGATTTTCGATCCGCGGACGAGCGCTGCGATTGAACAGACGATGGCGGATGGCTTACAGGCGGAGCTAGGTGGGGATTACCTGAAGGCCGAACATTTGTATCAGCAAGCGCATGCCATGGATCCTGCCGATCCAACTCCGCTGCGTTATCTAGGTGAAGTGTTCCGGCACTACACCGGCGAATGGGACAAAGCGCGCGAGGTCTTCCAGTCGATTCTGAGTATGCAGGCCGATCCCATGTCGCGCGCGGTCGCTTTGCATGGTTTGGGCAAGATGACAATCCATGATGGCGAATTTGCTAAAGGCCTCGCCTTAATGGAACGCTCGGTAGAGACGTATCCGCTGGCGCTGGCATACAGGAACCTGGCGGTGTATTGGAATTCGGAAGGCGACAGCGCGAAGGCCGACAGCTACGTCAAGCAGGCATTGGCTGTGGATCCCAACGATTCCTATAACTTGATCTTCGCGGCAGCGTTCATGGCCGGCGACGGTCATGGCGACGAGGCATTGAAGATTGCCGCCGCCAACGAGGGGCTGCTCCCGGCCTCCTACAATCTGGCAGCGATCTATGCCCAAACTGGGAACCGGGAAAAGGCGCTCAACCTGCTCAAGCGTCATTTCTTCGAATACGAGCGCTTTCAGGCTGTGCGTTCCGAAGAAATGATGGAAGCGCGCGTCGATGCAGTGTTTGCCTCAATACGGAATGATCCCGATTTTGTCGCTCTCACGAGCGGAGCCGATGGCAAACTCGATGCGTCGAGGATCATGGAGCGTCCGCCCGCGCATTGAGAGAAAACAAACTGCCAAGCTTCTGGGTTGAGCCGATGAAAATGCAAGCCGCGAAGCCAGGGGACTAAAGCGGTACAGCATAGTTTCGGCTCAACCTTCATGGCCACTAGCCACTATCACTCTCCGCCGAGCGTCACCTTCACGCCGTAGGGCCAGGTGATCTGGGAGCTTGGGGTGCTGGAGGGCGACGATGTCAAAAGAACTACAGAGTGGCCGCGCAGCGCGTCGAGCACCGTCAGCACCTTTTGATAGGGCACGCGCGCGTCCGCTTTAACGTACACAGTTGGCGCGTTGAGCCCGCTGAGGCTG
>DATEGH010000042.1:0-2003 GCA_035280185.1 Terriglobales bacterium | reverse complement strand
GACCACCGTCAATGGCGTGGCTTTGGATACCACGCGCTAGAAGCCATCTTAGCCGCTGATCTGACGCTTCGCGGCCAACCAAGATACCTTCCGGGACTGGTCGCTCTTGTGCTTTGCGGCACGGCTGGAAGCCATGCCCCGACTTGTCGCGTCCCACATTGGAAAAAGGTGGAGTTGTTCTAGTGCAGGAGCCATCCCGAGACCACTACGGCGATGCCGATGGCCGTGGTCACAAACGAAAGCCGCCAGTAGAGTTTCGCTCCAGCCAGCAGGGCAATGGAGCAGAGCACGATGGATATCTCGAGAAAGAGCTCCGCAGCGTCGTAACGGTCGGCTCGCCGTTGCGTGAGTTTCATCTCGACGTCCAGCTCCTGAGCTCTTTCTCTGATCTTCTCCGTGCCTTCCCTCGCCGGTGCGCCGTTTTTGGCGGGCTCGCCTTCGCGTTCGATTTTGGCCTTCTCTTTGAACTCAGCTGCTTTTTTCTCGCCGCCAGGAAGCGATTCGCTGAGGCTGGCCATGTCTTCATGCAAAATGCGCTGCATTCTCTTGGTGTCGAAATTCACCCACTGCGTATTACGATCGCCTTGGAGAACCACCTCCTCGGTGTGGGCGCGATGTCCGAGCAGCGTAGCCATCGCCAGCAATACAGCAACAATCGCCATGGTCAGGCCTATGGTTTTCTGTCCTGAATGCCGAGCTTCCTCTGCGCTTTCCTTCAGCTCTTCCGGATTCATCGTTTCACTCCGCCATTGAATTGCACACCACCGCTGTTGAGGAACCAGTTCAATGCCGATGAAGAAACCGCAGTCTTCGTTGCGGCTTCACGTGCTCCTGCACGTCGTCGTACTTCAGCACGCTGATGGCCCCATCGACCTCCAGGACCACCAGCGCCGCATCCTGCACCGAGTTGCACCCGTGCTCGCGCAAGGCCCGGTTGAGTTCGTCGGCGGAAATATGCTCCTTCGTCATGTGGGCGGTGATCTCGGCGCCGTTGTGGACCAGAAGCGTCGGCGAACCCTCGATCGCCCGGCGAAAGCGGCGGTTCATCCCGGAAAGGTCCGCCAGCAGATAGTTCATCACCAGGAGCACCGCCGCGGCGACCATGCCGCCCAGCAGGGAAGTGTCCGGACCGGTCATGGCGTTTTGCACCGAGTTGCTCAGCAACAGGAGCAGCGTCAGGTCGAAGGGCGTCATCTGTCCGACCTCACGTTTCCCCGTAAGCCGAATCCCCAGCAACACCACTACATAGATCACCGTGGTGCGCAGGGCAATCTCCAGCAATCCATGCCAACTCGTAAGCATCTGCCTGAGAGTGTACGCGAAATCGGGAATTGGGCGTTCTTAAAAGTTTGAGACAAGCCTGAGCGCAGCACTTCTTGGTGCACGCAAAGTGCGGTAGTAGTGCAGTTCGATTTCTTGCGGATCAGGATTTCGGCAGGAGGCTCTCGCTTTGTTGACGCCTGCCAAGCGCCTCAACTTCGCTCTTCGCTGTCAGAATGACAACGGCCATATTTTCTCCTGATGCGTATAAATCCGGCATGTGGCAGACTGCACGGCTAGCCCGAGCGCGCGGTTCTTGCGCGGCTCGCGCACCGTGATAAAATTGCATTTGTCCCACCGAAGCCGCGCCCTTAGCTCAGCTGGATAGAGCGTCTGACTACGAATCAGAAGGCCGGGAGTTCGAATCTCTCAGGGCGCGCCATCTTTCCTGGACCAAAGGCAAGTGCCGCTACCGTCCGCTTGCGTTCACGGCGGGGTGCACCGGCAGTTGCGGGCCATCGTCCCCAGGATTAGCTCTTGAACTTTGTTCCACACTCCCGGATCGCGGTCCATGCGCGAGTGGCTTTCGCGAAGAACCTTCTTGTACCACGCCAGGTCGGAAATATCGATCGGGCTGTCACGGTAGTCGAATTGAAAATTCCCGAGTATTTCCGTCGTCTTCGGATCCTCCGCCCATATGCGTCTAGGGCCGTGAATGAAGACCCCATTTCTCTGGAAGAGGC
>DATEGH010000041.1:0-8660 GCA_035280185.1 Terriglobales bacterium | reverse complement strand
AATTGCTAATTGCCAGCTGCTCTTCAGATAAACATCTCTTCATCCTGCCCCGCCCTCGCAGATCGCGATTTGCGTTCCGCGCGCGTGCCGCGCAGAATGCCCAATCCAGCATTGACGGCGGCGATAATTCCCTGAACCCGGCGCACAGGGCTGATCACGCGGGTTTCGAGGACTTCCGTGGCAGTTTCAATCTTGCCCATGGTGCTGCCCACAAATTCGTCCATGCGCGCTGCCTGAATGCGGGCGCGCTCCAGGATTTCCCCGGTCGCTTCGGCCACTTCGGAGACGTGCGCGCGCACGGTGGCGCTGCTCTCAGCCAGATTGGTGGTAATCTCAGCGATTTTGGGCTGCGCGTCTTCGAGGATGGCGTTAGCGGTGGCGAGCAGCGGCGTGGTCTGCTGCTCCATGCGTCCGGCGATGCCTTCCACGCGCGACGCCGTCTGCCGCATGGCTTTGTAGAGCGCCAGCAGAATTACCATCTGAAGAACAATGGCAACGGCGGCAACGATAATGAAAACCAGCGCTACGGTACTCACAACAGTCAGGAATTTCCCTTCTTGCCTTCCGCGGCCTCGCGATAGGCGCGGCGGCCTGCGTCCATGGCAGAACCAAACTGTTCTTTACCGCGGCTGACAACTTCTTTCCCACGATCTACCCAGTCGCCCACGCTCTCGCGCGCCTCGCGGCTGCGATTTTTGAGATAATCGCGGCCTTCCTGCGCCGTGCTCTTGAGCGATTCGCGCGTCTCGCGTCCGGAACGCGGAGCGTAGAGCACGCCCATCAGGGCGCCAAAGCCCAGCCCGGCGAGAAACCACATGAAGCCATTGCTGCTGTCACGATCTGACATGGATTAGCCTCCAGAAGAGGCGATGGTACCATCCGTCCAACGCCAATTCAAATGCCGGAAGTTCAGTATGCAAGCCGTAAATGAAGAAGTACACGCCTTACGAACCTGCTGAAAAAGCAGGGAGCCAGTCGGATTTGATTGACATCATCGCGAGCAGAGCCAAGAGCGCCGCAAGCTCGAAGCGACTTTCGTCTGCTGTAAACCATCAGCGGAGTCGAGCCCTTCATGCCGGCACTACTGCAAATTCTCCGCTCTGGGATTTCACAACGTAACTCCCTTAGATCGTGGAATCGCCAGGGGACAACCGGGTCATATCTGCGCCGCTTTGCGCGCGAATGCCCGGACATGCCGCCCCCCGGAGCGATGACAATTTGAACTGGCTCACAACGCCGAGACTCGCACCCATTGCAAGCCGGCGCGCGTTGCACTCCACTTCTTCGCCGCTTACGATGGAACCCGCTCGACGTCCAAACGAAGGTACCTATGAACACGCTCCTGCAGGATCTGCGCTACGCCATCAGGATGCTCCTTAAATCGCCGGGTTTTGCCTCGGTCGCAGTGACTACTCTTGCGCTCGGCATCAGCGCCAATACTGCGCTCTTTACTGTGGTCAACGGGGTATTACTCACCCCTCTGCAGTATCCGCATTCCGACCAGCTTGTGGCCGTCTATGCAACCACGCCTGGTGTCGACCGCGCTCCTTCCACGTATCTCAATTTTCTGGACTGGCAACGACAAACGCAGACTTTCTCTTCCATGGGCATGTATCGAGGTCAGGATTATAACGTGACCGGCTCCGGTGAAGCCGAGCGGCTGAGCGGGTACATGATTTCCGCGGATTTCTTTTCCGCGCTCCAAGTGAATCCCACCATTGGGCGCACATTCCGTGCAAGCGACGATCAGCCCGGAGCGGCGCCGGTTGTGATACTTAGCGGCGGGGTGTGGAAGCGTAAGTTTGGCTCCTCGTCCGCTGTGCTGGGAAAACCGCTGATTTTGGATGGCGTCTCCTACACTGTGGTCGGTGTCATTCCTTCCGGCTTCGCCTTCTACGGCCAGGACCGCGATGTCTACACGCCTATTGGCCAATGGAGGGATCCGTCATTTCGCGACCGCCGCATCAGTGTGAGCGCGCGTGTCATCGGCCGTCTGAAACCCGGGGTGACGCTCCCCCAGGCCCAGGCTGACATGGATGTCGTGGCCCGCAATCTTGCGGCTGCGTATCCGGTAGCTAACAAACAGACCGGCATCACACTGGTTTCCATGAAGCAGGACATTGTGGGCAACGTGAAGCCGTTCCTGCTCGTGCTGCTCGCGGCGGTAGGATTCCTGCTGCTGATTGCTTGTGCCAATGTCGCCAACCTTCTGCTGGCGCGTTCGCTGGGACGCTCGCGCGAATTTGCCGTGCGCGCAGCCCTGGGCGCAAGCCAGGCGCGCGTGATTCGCCAACTCCTCACGGAGAGCATGTTGCTCGCCGGCCTTGGCGGAACGCTTGGGCTTCTGCTCGCTTATTACGGAACTAAAACTGTGCTGAACAGGTTGCCAGGAAACTTGCCGCGCGCGACCGAAGTTTCGCTGGACGCACGAGTGCTGCTCTTTACTGCGGCCGTTTCGCTGTTTGCCGCCATCATCTTTGGTCTGGCGCCCGCGCTGAAAACCTCCCGCATCAATGTGCTCGAAATGCTGAATGAAACGGGACGCGGCATGAGCGGCGCACATCATCGCGTGCAGAGAATGTTTGTGGCCGGCGAAGTAGCGCTGGCTCTGGTGCTGCTGATCGGCGCAGGACTGATGCTGCGCAGTCTGGCTGCGCTCTGGCATGTGAATCCCGGATACAATCCCCGCCACGCCATCACCTTTACCGTGTCGATACCGTCGTCGCCGGCGACCACCTCCGCGGAAACGCGCAGTCGTCTGCGACAGTTCGACGGCAAGTTGCTTTCCATCCCCGGTGTTGAAGCGGTCTCGGTCACGCTGGGCTCGCGGCCCATGATCCACGATTCGTCCCTGCCGTTCTGGATTGAGGGCCGTCCCAAGCCACCCAATGACAACGAAATGCCGCAGGCGATGTTCTATCTCGCCGAAGCTGGATTCCAGCAGGCTATGGGAATTACCCTGAAGCGTGGCCGCTTCATCACCGCCCAGGATAACGAGAATGCGCCCGTAGTGATCGATATTGACGACGTGTTTGCCCGCATCTATTTCCCGCATGAAGATCCCATTGGCAAGCACGTTCATCTTGAGCAGTTCAACACCGAAGCCGAAATCGTGGGCGTGGTAGGCCACGTGAAGCAATGGGGACCGGGAGGCGATGCTGCATCGGCCATCGAAGCGCAGTTCTTTTATCCCTTCATGCAGTTACCGGAAAGGATCATGCCGCTGGCTGCCGGAGGTGCGGCAGTAGTACTGCGCACCCACGGCGATCCCGCCGCCATTATGGGTGCCGTGCGGAGCGCCGTGGCGGCACTCGATCCGCGCGAAGTGGTGTACGGAGTCCAGACAATGGAAGGGGTGCTTGCCGGCTCGCTCGCTCCACGGAGGCTGTCAATGCTCCTGCTCAGCGCGTTCGCGGTGCTCGCACTGGTTCTTTGCTGCATCGGGATTTACGGGGTGATCTCCCATCTGGTGGGCCAGCGCACGCATGAAATCGGTGTGCGCATGGCTCTTGGCGCTCAGCCGAGCGATGTCATGCGCCTTGTTCTGGGTCAGGGCCTGCGAATGGCGTTCCTCGGCGTGGTCATCGGCATCGTCGCGGCCCTCGCGCTCACGCGACTGATGGCTAACCAGCTTTTCGGGGTGAGCTCGCATGATCCGCTCACATTTGTAGCTGTGGGCGCTCTCCTGACCTTGGTCGCACTGCTTGCGTGTTACGCGCCCGCGCGCCGGGCCATTCGGGTGGATCCGCTGGTAGCGTTGAAGTATGAGTGAGTTGGGGATGGATCATCTGTGATTCAGACAAATGCGGCGTTCCGGCGTGCTCACAGTCAGCCTTGCCGCACTGCCTCGATCTCGGGTCGCATCGATGTGACATTTCGATGCTGCCAGTGCTGTTCGGGTCATATTTGACTAAAGGGAACGGGGGACAGGTTCCTGAACTGAGCGACTTTTCTTGTACGATCCTTCCCCGTGCCATCGTGAAACCAGCGGGGTGGCCCACCCTTGCGGCCGGTATAGGCGAAGGGTGGGCTGATTGGTTTTCTAATTCGGATGCCCCGGATTTGTCGTGCTCTGAAAATTCACTCCGGCTTCCTCGCTGCCACCAGCGATTCGGGTGAAGCCTGCAGTTGCACCTGCTTCGCATCTTTGAATCCCGCGTCGCTGCACATCTGCGAGAACTGCGAGAAGGTGTACGTATCGCCGTGCTCGGTCCCGCCAAACATGGTGATAGTGAACATCGCCGGAATCGGCGGCGAGACGCGGTCTTCATTGGGTACGAAGTCCAGGATCACCACCTGCCCTCCGGGTTTGAGCGCCGCGTGGGCCTTCTTCAAGAGACTCACGTTCGTTGGCTGGTCAAAGTGATGCAGAAAATTTGTCAGCAGAACGGCGTCGTAGCCGTTGCCCCAATCCATATCAAAGGCGCTGCCGGGCAGCAGATGATAGCGCGCCCTGACGCCGCGCGCTGCGGCATTCTCTTCGGCCACTTTCAGCACGTTGGCCGAGTCCAGCGCGTGAATTTGCGCATTCTGGAAATGTTCAGCCACGGTGATGCCAAAAATGCCATGGCCGGCGGCAACGTCCAGAATCCTGGCTGAGGTCTTGCCTGACAGCGCCGGACGCAGGACCTGCGCGATGGCTTCGGCGGCCGGAACCATCATGGGGGCCATACCGCGTGCAAACTCCACCCACAAGCGGTCCTCGCCGGCCATGAAAGAATCGGCCGCTCCGCCTCCCTTGCGCACGCTTTCCGTCAACCGCTGCATCTTCTCAATTTGGCTGGGATCCAGCAGAAAACTCAGCGCCTTTCCCATGTACGCCGGAGAACGGCTGTCGAGAAACATCGCGCTGTCGGAAGTCAGGGAGTAGCGGTTCCCATTCTTGTTGAGGAATCCGATGACGGTAAGACAATCGCAGATCACACGTAAGCCGCGCTCCGGAACGTTGCACGTCTTGGCGATCTGCGCCGCCGTCTGGTTTCCTTTGGCGATGAGAGTAAAAATGTCCAGTTCCGCGGCGGTCTTTAAGATGAACGCGCGCTGGTACGCCTGGACCGTATCGAAGAAGAGCGCGAGGCTGGGTTGGCTCGCGGTTGCCGTCGACTGCAATGCAGACATCGTTGTGTTTCCTCCTTGATGGGCAGTATATCGTTCTACGAGTCAATGAGAGCTGGATTCCTGCCGGGCGCGCCTTAATGTTTGTTCACGCGAATCGCCGGGCAGCCGCTTGTCGCCAGAGCACGAATGCGTTCCAGCATGGTCAATCGCGCCTGGCGCAGAGCTTTCTTGTCGTCGAGCAGTTGAAATCCCCAGTGTGCGCCGATGGCGAGGGAATAGATCTCAAAGGCGAATTGCTGGGGATCAATAGATGCCTTGAGATGCTTTTCCTGCTTAGCCCCTTCGACCGCTCGGCCGAGAACGGCGAGCCACTCCTTCATTGCTGCTGCAATGGCGTCGCGCACCGGGCCGTTGCGGCTGTCGAACTCGAATGACGCTGCAGCAAAGAAGCAGCCGCCTTTGAAAACCTTTCCTTCCACGTATTGCAGCCAGTTGTCGCACAGTGCCCACAGGCGCGGGACACCGCGCGGCTGTTCCAGGGCGGGCTTGATCACGTGCTGAGCAAAGATCTCCCGCGCCGCGGCGACGGTCGCGAGCTGAAGGTCTTCTTTGGAGCCGAAGTGAGCGAACAGGCCGCTCTTGCTCATCGTGAGTTCGTCGGCCAGGCGGCCGATGGTGACGCCTTCGAGCCCCTCCACAGAGGCGAGGTCCACCGCAACGCGCAGGATGCTCTCCCGCGTGCGCAGCCCTTTGGGTTTGGGCGCCGCAGCACCAGCCATGGCGATAATCTACTCCGTAAATAATAATAGCACGAACGTTCGTTTTTATGAGATACTGCGAACGTCGCCGGAGGTCCTGAGTCCGATGTGGCGAGTTCTGCTCCTGACTGTCCTTCTTTTTCTGTCTGCCGCGCTCGCCCGCGCTGAAGACATTCCACTCGAGTCGTGCGACCGTCTTCCCGTGGTGCAGGTAACGGTTTCCGGCGCCAATTTCCTCTTTCTGGTGGACACGGCTGCTACCTCGATGTTGAATCTAAAATCTTTCGCCGAGGGCGACTCGCGCAAAATCGCCGTGACCTCTTGGAGCGGCACCGTGGAGACCCATGCGCGCGAGATCACGTTGCGCGACTTCGCCATCGGACGCCATCACATCAATTCTCTGAATCTGCCTGCCATCGATCTTTCTTCCATAGGCTCCGCCTGCGGCCGTCGCATTGACGGCATCCTGGGAGTTGATCTGCTCTCAGAGCTCGGCGCAACGGTGGATCTCAAGAATCGCACCGCCCACCTTGATTCGGAGAGCACGGACACGAATGCACGGGTCGCCGAACTTCAGGCGCGGCTTGCGGCTTGCGAGCAGGCATTTAACGATGTGAACGAACCCGTTTTCGCCGATTGCCTGGATCCGCAGATCGTGTTGTTTGCCGCCGGCGGTGATTTCTACGGACGCGAAGCCGCGATGGACTATTACCGGCAGCGCTATTTCCGGCACCAGCCCCGCGCTCACCTCGTCATCGATCCCCGCGGAGCTCACGTGATCGGCGACGCAATCTGGGTGGAATATGATTTACGCATCGATATGGGCGAGCAGGTAATCCGGGCGCGCGGCACTGCGCTGTGCGAGAAGAGCGGAGGCAAATGGAGAATCGTGCACATGAACCATTCGGCGCCGCCCCCGGACAGCTTTCAAGCCAAGACTTCCCAGTGACAATGGCAAAGACGGCAAAGCAACTCAAGAGGCGGCTGCGGATGTATCCTCCGTATCTCGGCGCAGGCGTGCGCGTGACCCATATTGCCGAAGATTTCCTCAGCATTGAGGTCGAGATGCCGCTGCGGTTTTACAACCGCAACTACGTGGGCACGCATTTCGGCGGCTCGCTCTATGCCATGTGCGATCCGTTTTATATGCTGATGCTGATCGAGCTGCTCGGCCCCGATTACATCGTGTGGGACAAAGCTGCCGGCATTCGTTTTCGGCGTCCGGGCAAGGGGTTGGTGCGGGCGCGGTTTGAGATCACGCCGGAGAAGCTGGCGGAAATTCGAGCCGCTGCCGACGCCAACGGCAAAGTAGAGCCCGAATTTCAGGTTGAAGTAAAAGACAGAGAAGGAAACGTGATCGCCGAAGTGCAGAAGCTGCTCTACGTGCGAAGAAAAGTCGATCCCAAATAAGAAACCGCGACTGTCCGCATGATTCCGATGCTTGAAACTCCCCGGCTGATTCTGCGTCCGCTGGAGTTGGCCGACGCCGTGCAGACGCAGCTCCTCTTTCCGCATTGGGAAATCGTGCGCTACCTGGCCGGCATTGTTCCGTGGCCGTATCCGCCGGATGGCGCTCTCACCTACTATCGCGACGTGGCGCTGCCGGCGATGGAACGGGGCGAAGCTTGGCACTGGACGTTGCGGCTCAAGACCCAGCCTTCGCAGTTGATCGGCGCTATCGGATTGTTCAAGGGCGCGGACGATAATCGCGGATTCTGGATCGCTCCCCCTTGGCAGAAGCAGGGATTAATGACCGAGGCCTGTGATGCCGTAACCGACTTCTGGTTCCGGGCGCTCCAGTTTCCCATCCTGCGGGTGGCGAAAGCGGCCGCTAACCTCGGGTCGCGTCGGATCTCCGAAAAGCAGGGCTTGAGGCTGGCGGAAGTCGGGGAGCGCAATTACGTTTCCGGCCGCCTTCCGGCAGAAGTCTGGGAGATCACGGCGGAAGAATGGACAGCCCGCCCGGGACTCCCGTTGATTTAAGACATCCGTAAACCACCAACAATCAATGCATCGACTACATGTATATGCAAATCAAAATCTGCTCCGGCAGCTAACGCCAGAGCTGCCGTCCTCATCTAAGTTGTAGTAAGAATGAGACATTCTGGAGTTGTCCTCTGGGACATGTACTAACGCGCAAGCTGTTGAAAAATAGTCTTCTAGAAATAATTTAGGAATAAAAGGCTGGTAATTACCCGTTCGGCTTCATACAATCATAAGGCTTCATTTCGCGGGGGACCCTTGAAACTTTACGGATAAGGAGTGCGCATGAGACGAGCACTGTCCATTCTGGCGGCAGCCGGATTTTTGGTTGCCAACGTGGGGGCGGCACCCGTTCCAAACCACCACCAGCCCCAAAGTAAGACCCCAAATGAACTCAAAGTCGCTCAATCCAACCCCAGGCTCGTGAGCGGCAAAACCCGGAGCAAGAAGCCCTATCAGGTAGGCACCGCCTCCTGGTACGGGAAGCAGTTCCACGGCAGGACCACCGCCAGCGGCGAAGATTTCGATATGTTCGAGCTGACGGCCGCCCATCGCCGGCTTCCCCTGGGCACCTATGTGAAGGTCACCAACCTGCGCAACGGCAAGTGGGTGATCGTCCGGGTCAACGACCGCGGTCCGTACGTCGGAAACCGGATCATGGACCTGAGCTACAGCGCTGCGCGGATGCTCAACTTCCGCGACGGCGTGGAGCGGGTCCGGCTTGATCTGGTGCAGCCCGAAAGCCTGGCTGCCAACCAGAAATACGGAGTGAACTAGAACATCGCTATACTGGGAGCGATGGCAAAGCTCTCAGAGATTACAAGCTCTCCCGCGCCGATGCGAGCGCAGGACAGGCTGATT
>DATEGH010000040.1:0-2979 GCA_035280185.1 Terriglobales bacterium | reverse complement strand
ACATAAGAGTGGTTCTAACCAGCGCTTACAGCGAGGAGACGATTACACGTTCATTGAGCGCGCCTCAGGTACGCGCCTTCATTCGCAAGCCGTTTCAATTGTAAGCGTCTCGTGAACCGCTCTTCCTGACACTCTGGTCGGCGTTGCAATGTGGTGTCATGAGCGACACTGCCATTGAAGCGAAACCGGCTAACCCCAAAGCGGAGGAGTGGGCCGAACGAATCGCTGCGCAACAGCGCAGCGGCATCTCCGTGAAGCAGTTCTGCAAGGAGCAAGGCGTGACGGGGTACTCCTTCTACGCTTGGCGCAAACGGCTCCGGGAAAGCGGGCCGGTGCGGTTCGCCCTAGTGGAGAAGAGCGCGCGACAGCAGGAACGCACAGCGGAGTCGGCACTGGAACTGGTGTTGACGACCGGCGAGCGGCTGCGCATCGGCCGCGAGGTGGACATCACAACCCTGCGGACGGTGCTGGACGTGCTGCGGGGATGATTCACCTGCCGGCCAGCGTGCGGGTGTACCTCTGCCTCACGCCGTGCGACATGCGCAAGAGCTTCGACAGTCTGCAGGCGCTGGTCCGCGAACACCTGGAGTTGGACGCCTTCGCCGGACACCTGTTTGTATTTGTGAGCCGGCGCAAGGACCGGGTGAAAATTCTGTACTGGGATCGCGATGGATTCGCCGTCTGGAGCAAACGACTGGAGGAGGGGACGTACGCGGTTCCGTTCGGCGACGGCGATGCAGAACGCCGGCGGGAGATCACGGCGCAGGAATTAGGAGTGCTGCTGAGCGGCATCGATCTGAGCGCCGCGAAGCGGCGGAAACGGTACCAGCGCACGAGCCCATAAAACATATCCGGTTACTGTTGATTTTACTTGGAAGGGGGCCGATTTCCACGTAAGCTAAAAGCACGGTGGCCATCGATCCGAACAGCTTGCCGCGGGATGCCGAGACGCTGCGGAAGATCGTGGTGGATCTGGCCGAGCAACTGGATCGTTCCCTGGCCGAGCAGAACAAGTATCAGAGTCTGCTGCGCGAACTGCTGGAGGCGCAGCGCAACCGGAAGAGTGAGCAGTTGTCGAAAGAGCAACTGGCGCTGTTCGAGGCGGCCTGGAAGGCACAGAGTGCGGGTGCCGCATCCGCTGCCGGCGAGGACGACGATGACCTCGATGGTGATGCGGGAGCCGGGGCGAAACCGAACGAAACGCCAAACCAGAAACGAGGCGGCCGGCAAGCTCTGGCGCGGCATTTGAAGCGCGAACGCATCGTTCACGACCTGGCGGAGGCGGAGAAGCACTGTGGCTGCGGCAAGGACCTGCGGCTGATTGCGCAAGAGACCAGCGAACGCTACGAATACATTCCTGCCTCGATGAAGGTGATTCAAGATGTTTGTCTGAAGTACGCCTGCGACTGCACGGTGAGGACCGCCACCAAGCCGCCGCAACCGATCGAGAAGAGCACGGCGGGAGCGAGCTTATTGGCGCAAGTGATTGTGGCGAAATGGGCCGATCACCAGCCGCTGCACCGGCAGGAGAAGATGTTCGAGCGGCATGGCATCGACATCTCACGCAAAACCATGGGCGGCTGGATGGCACAGTGCGCGGAACTGCTCGATCCTTTATATCAGTTGATGAAGAAAGAGCTGTTGAGCTCGAAGGTGATCGGTACTGATGATACCAGTGTGAAGGTGCTGGATCGGAAACTTTCCTTTGCCCGGAACGGGCGGATCTGGCCGTATCTCGGAGATGCCCACCATCCGGTGATCGTGTACGACTACACGCCCACCCGATCGCGCGCTGGCCCGGCGAAATTTCTGGAAGGATACAAAGGGTATCTGCAGGCGGACGCCTACTCCGTCTATGACGCATTTTTCAAGTCCGAACGCGGCATGACCGAAGTCGGATGTTGGATGCACGCCCGAAGGTATTTCTTCAAGGCGTTGGAATCTGACGAGCCCCACATGGGACTAGCGCTGCACCTGATCGCACGCCTGTATGCCGTGGAGGAGCGCGCCAAAACGCTGTCGCTGTCGGCGCAGCAACGGTTGGCGCTGCGCCAGCGGGTATCGGCGCGACTGCTCGGGCAACTTCACCAGTATCTGCTGGAGCTGCAGCCGGAGGTTCTGCCGAAAAGTCCGGCTGGCGCGGCCGTGCGCTATGCGCTGAATCAGTGGGAGGCGCTGACGCGCTTTCTGGATGACGGCGAACTGGAGATTGACAACGGCGCCACGGAACGGGCCAATCGCGACATCGCGCTGGGGCGCGGCAACTGGACGTTCTTTGGTAGCGACGCCGGCGGCAAGACAGCGGCGGTGTTGCGCAGCTTCATCGCTTCCTGCAAGCGTTGCGGCGTTGAGCCGTTTGCTTGGTTCCACGATGTCCTCTCGCGCATTCCGGCGCATCCCATCACCCAGCTCAGTGAGTTGCTCCCCCACTACTGGGAGCCGACGATTTCCCCCGCAAAAGCTTAAGCAATCCGCTGATCCCAAATCGAAGGCTATCCTCCACGGTGGTTCACGAGACGCTTACTGTTTGCGTCGTTTCCGAGCTTCTGTCGCAGACGAAGCACATAAACGTCCACGGTTCGGTCAGTGACTGAACGATCTCGCCCCCACACCGCATACAGGAGCTTTTGGCGGCTGAAGACAACATCCGGTTTTGTCATGAGGAATTCGAGCAGTCGAAACTCGGTGGCGGTAAGGAATAACTCCTTGATGCCGAGCCGAACTCTACACCGGTCGCGATCGAGCTCAAGCTCGCCTGCCCTGAGCACAGCTGGCGAGTCAGCTGGGTTCCGCAGCAGCACCTTGATTCTTGCAATAAGCTCGCGCATGAAAAACGGCTTCACAATGTAATCATTAGCGCCGAGTTCCAGTCCCACGAGCCGGTCTACTTCCGAGGCCCGAGCCGTAAGAAAAATGATCGGTGTTGCCCTTAATTCGGGATACGATCTCAGACGCTTGCAAATTTCGAGCCCGTCACAG
>DATEGH010000039.1:0-16679 GCA_035280185.1 Terriglobales bacterium | reverse complement strand
TCGCCGGAATCGCCGTGATTGTCAAAAAATCCAAAATTGGAAGCTGCCTCGACCGTGCGAAGTTCAATTTTGATTCTTTGGCAATTTTGGCATTTATGGCAATTCACCTTCTGGGCTAAGTGCGGAGTGCTGAGTGCTAATTGCTAGTTGCTAATTGCCAGTTGCTCGCCTCACGCCTTATTCAGCCGCTGTACATCGTGAATGCCGGGGATCTTTCTAAGGCCACCCATCACGCGCTCCAGATGTTTGACGTCTTCAATATCAATCACTACGTCAATCGTCGCCTGGCTGTCGCCGGTGCGCGCTTCGATGTTGCGAATATTGGTGTTGTCATCGCTGATCACGGCCGTAAGCTGCTTCAGCATTCCTGCGCGATCGTCGCAGAAGACGGTCAGCTTCACCGGATAAGTAGCGCGACCGGTGGGAGCTTTCTGCGGCTTTGCCCACTCAACCGCGATTCTGCGGTCCGCCTCATACATGAGATTCGTCACGTTGGGGCAGCTCACCGCGTGAACAGCCACGCCCTTTCCGCGCGTTACGTACCCGACAATGGCCTCGCCGCGAATCGGATTGCAACATCGTGCGCGATAGACTAGCAGATCGTTGTAGCCCTTGACTTTGATTGCGCCACCGTCGGCGCTCTGTCCGAAGACCCGCTTGATGACCGTGCCCAAGGTGCTGGTGGCCTTCGCCGGTTCTTCCGCAACAGGCGTTTCCTCCGCCAGCCCCGGCGAGAGTTTCGCCAGCACTTGCCGCGCTGAATGCTTGCCGTAGCCGATGCCGGCGAGCAGGTCCTGTCCGCCTCCAAGGCCATATTCCTTCGCGATGGCATCAAGCTGCTTCTCGTCAAAGTCCTTGAGCGCCATCCGATACTTGCGCGCCTGTTTCTCCAGCAGCTTCTTGCCGATTTCAATCGCGCGCTCGCGCTGATGAATATTGAGCCAGTGCCGGATCTTGTTGCGCGCCCGCGTGGACTTGGTGAACCCAAGCCAGTCGCGGCTGGGATTGTGCCCCGGCTGCGTCATGATCTCCACAACGTCGCCGTTGCGCAACTTGTACCGCAACGGCACGATTCGTCCATTCACCTTTGCGCCGACGCACGTGTGTCCAACCTCGGTATGAATCGCATAGGCAAAATCAATGGCGCAGGCGTCGCGCGGAAGAATTACCACTTTGCCCATGGGCGTGAACGTGTAAACCTCTTCAGGGTACAGATCGACTTTCAGCGTTGAAAGAAATTCGCTGGGATCTTTGACGTCCTGCTGCCATTCCACCACCTGGCGCAGCCATGCCAGCCGCTGCTCGTCTTTCGCAGAAACCGGACCTCCATCTTTATATTTCCAATGCGCCGCGATTCCTTCCTCCGCCATCTTGTGCATCTCTTCCGTGCGGATCTGCACTTCAAACTGGTGGCCGTCTTCTGTAATCACTGTGGTGTGCAAGGACTGATAAAGATTAGGCCGCGGCATGGCGATGAAGTCCTTGATCCGGCCCGGCACCGGACGCCACATCTGGTGGATCGAACCGAGCACGGTGTAGCAGTCCTTGATGGATTTCGTGATGATGCGCACCGCAAGCAGGTCGTAAACCTGATCTACGGTAATGCGCTGCCGCAGCAGCTTCTGATGGATGCTGTAAAGCCGTTTGATGCGCGACTCCACGCGCGCCTCAACTCCGTTCTCTTTCAACTTCTGCTGAAGGATCTTGATGGCTTTGCGCAGGAAGGCCTCGCCGGCTTCACGCCGCGACTCTACCGCCTGATGCACTTGCTCGTAGCCAATGGGATCAACGTAGCGGAACGCCAGGTCTTCCAGCTCACCGCGCACCTTGCCCATTCCCAGCCGATGGGCCAACGGAGCATAGATTTCCAGTGTTTCTTTCGCTACATTTTGCCGGCGCTCTTCAGGAAGATGCTGAAGCGTTCGCATGTTGTGGAGCCGGTCGGCCAGCTTGATCAGCACCACACGTATATCGTCCACCATGGCCAGCACCATCTTGCGGACGTTCTCCGCCTGGCGCTCTTCGCGGCTGGCAAAATCAATTTTGTCGATCTTGGTGACGCCCTCAACAATATGCACCACCTGGCTGCCGAACTCGCGCCGCACATCCTCGTGCGTGACGGGAGTGTCTTCGATAGCATCGTGCAGAAGTCCCGCGGAAATGGCGGTCGAATCCAGCTTCAGGTCGGCCAGCACAATCGCAACTTCAAGAGGATGGATGAGATATGGCTCGCCCGAAGCGCGGGTCTGCCCGTCGTGGTGGCGCAACGAGAAGTCGTAAGCGCGGCGAATGATGTCCAGATCGTCAGCCGGGCGGTTTTCGGCGACCTTGGCCAGAAGCTGCCGGAACTTGCTGTTCAGCAGCTTGTGCGAGGCTGGCTGCGGGTTTGTCGCCATACTCGATTATACAATCGGGCCGCGAGTCCTTTGCCTGCGCTTGAGCGTTACTCCCGCAGGTTCACTTCTGCGCGCCTGCGGTCTTTAACACCTGGTCAGCGAAGTAGTTGTGAATCTCCGCTTTGTCGCGCAACACTTCGTCATAGGCGGCCCGCAGTACCTGCTCGCGCTGGGTGCGCAACTGGTTGCGAATCCACTGCTGCACCGCCGGATCGTTCACGTCACGCTGGCCGGCGGCTTCCTTGCCGATCAGCTTCACAATCCTGTATCCAATCGCCTGATGGTTCACCGGGTTCACCACCGAAATAATGTCGCTGAACTGCCCGGGCTTGAGCTTCTGGATAGCATCTCGCGTGGACGGATCGGTGTTCTTGAGCTGCGATTCCGGCATTGCGCCCAGCTCGCCGCCATTGCGCGCCGTATCCAAGTCCTCTGAGTACTTTGCCGCGACACTCGCAAAATCTTCACCGCTTTCCAGCCGATTGTAGATGGAACGGATCTTGGCCTTGGCTTCAACATCGTTCTGCGCTTTACCGGGAATCTGCGAATCCTGCCCGGAAGCCTGATTGGTGACGAAGATGTGAGCGACGTAATAGCGTGGCTCAATCAGATTGAACTCGGCCTTGTGCTGGTTGAAGTAGTTCTGGATGTCGGCGTCAGAGATCGTGACCTTGGCGTTGATCTCCTTATTCAGCAGCTTCTCCATCGTAATGTTTCGGCGAAGCTCCTGCCGATAGTCGGCCTCGGTGAGCCCCTGGTCTTTTAACTTTTTCTCGAACTCTTCCTTCGTGTAGGGGGCTTTGGCCTGATTGAGCTTTCCCTCGATCTCGTCGTCAGTTGCAACAACGCCGAGCTTCTCCGCCTGCTGCAAATGCAGTTGCGTATCGATGATCTGCAGCAGGATGTTCAGACGCAGCGCTTCTTCTTCCGCTTGGGTGAGCTTCTGCGGAGAGCCGGCAATCTGGCTGTTGTAGCGCTTGTCCACCTCTGAGCGGAGGATCTTGTAGCCGTTTACTTTGGCCATCACATCAGTGCCGGACCCGCTGTTGTTGCATCCAAAAAATTGAGTTGCTGCCAGCAGGCACAGCAAGGCCAGACAAAAGACGTTGCGCCAACGCTTAACAATCGGACTCAAATAGGTTCCTCCCTCATGCCCGGAAGGCACGGGTACCATACGCAATTCTGCCAATGGGGTCTACTTCTTCGCCTGTGGAGCGGCGCTGTTGGCGGTTCCGGCCCGCTCACCGGCGTCAGCCAGCGCGCGATCGAGAATGGCCCGAAGCTGCTCTTCCGGAACCGCGCCCTCTAACTTCTCGCCGTTCACGAACATGGTGGGCGTCGAGTCCACGCCGAGCTTGTCGCCTTCGGCCATGGAAGCACGCACCGCGGTGTCGTCCTGCTTTTTCATGCAGGCATCGAGTTTCGCGGTATCAAGGCTGTGCTTGCCGGCCTGTTCCCGGGCAGCTTTGTCCAGGTTCTCGAAAGCCTGTGACGGATTCGCGCCGCTAACCTGCTTCTGGTTGCCGTGAACGTAATCGGCAAAGTCCCAGTAGGCTTCGTTGTTCTGGGATGCCAGGCAGTTTCCGTCAATCGCAGCATGCATGGCCCAGGGATGGATCTCCACCAGCGGATAATCCTTATAAATGATCTTCACTCGATCGCCGTAGCTCTTGAGCAAACCCGGAAAAAGCGTGCCGTGCATCCGCGAGCAGAACGGACATTCGAAGTCGTCGAAGTTCACGATTTCGATCTTGGCGTTACTGTTCCCACGCACGGGACGGCCCTTCACATCGATCTTCGACATCGGATCCTGCGAGATATCGAACTTGTCCAGTTGCGCTAGAGTCTTGCGGTCCTTGGAGAGGAGCAGATCATGGTCGCTGCTGTGACCGCCGGCGCTCAGCGTAACGATGATCTTGTCGTACCCGGGAATATCGCCCGGTTTGGCCTCGGAAATCGCGACATCCACTTGGGGCGGGATTTTGTACCGGTTGCGAATTTCCGCTGTGATGCGGCGCTTGAGTTCAGGCGAGAGCGAGCCGTCAGAAGCAGTTTGGGCCTTGCAGCCGGCCCCAAGCATCGTAAAAAGAACAAAAAATACCAAACATATTTGGCTGAAACGCGCCAAGGAGAACCACCTTATCAAGCAGAAATGCTGGTCAGATTATCTCATGATCGTCGGCAAAGCTCCCTAAGATATAAGCTTTACGAGCGATCCGACCGCAAGAAGTGAATTCATCGATCCCGAGCGGAAGCCTTCGGTATCCAAGGTGACGAAGGTGAAGCCGAGAGACTTAAAAATGCGCGTGAACTCAGCAAACATCGCCGGAGTGAGCGCTCGAGAAAGTTCGTCACGTGCAATCTCAATACGGACAATTTGCCCATGGTGACGCACGCGAACCTGCCGAAATCCTAGTTCTCGCAGCGCATCTTCACCGCGCTCGATCATTGAGAGCGCCTCCCGCGTCACCGGCCTGCCATATTCGATACGTGACGAGAGACAGGCAGAAGCAGGCTTGTCCCATACGCGCAGCCCGGCCTGTTGAGCCAGAACGCGAATCTCAGCTTTTGTCAGGCCGGCGTCAAGCAGAGGCGCTGCCACGCGATGCTGTCGCGCCGCCTTCTGCCCCGGGCGAAAATCGCCCTGGTCGTCCATGTTGACTCCGTACGCAATCGACTCGAATTCGCTCTCAGCGGCTAGATTCTCCAGCATGCGAAACAGTTCGTCTTTGCAGTGAAAACAGCGCTGCGAATCATTGCGTACATATTCTGGTGATTCCATCTCATCAGTGCGAATTACTTGCAGAGGAATCTTGTGCTCCTCCGCGAAGCTCATAGCATCTTCGAGCTGAGTACGTGCAAGGCTCGGTGAATCAGCAATCACCGCCAGCATGTTTTTCCCGAGTTCCTGGTGCGCCGCCCATGCCAGATAAGCCGAGTCCACGCCTCCGGAGTACGCCACCAGTGTGCGGCCCAGCCATGTCAAGATTTCGTGCAGTTTCCTTTGCTTCTCTTCCAGTTCCATAAGTCAAAAATTCGTAACTGCCGGCGAACCCGCTGCTACTACACCGATTGAAATACCAGGCAGGTAATGTCGTCCTGCTGATGAGTCTCTCCCACAAAGCGGCCCACTTCGGCAAAAAGACGCTCCAGCATCAGAGCGGAAGTTTCCTTCAGAGGAAAACGCAGCGCCGCCAGCAGCCGGTCGTCTCCAAATTCCACTCCTTGGGAATTAACCGCCTCGACGAGACCGTCGGTGTAAATCACCAGCGTATCTCCCGGCTCAAGTTGAATCGTCTTCTGCTCGTAGCCATCCTGAGTTGGAGGAATACCAAGCGGCAGGCCGGTGGCATTCAAGGGCTCGAAATTCCCATTTGCCCGCTTCAAAATCGGCGAGTTGTGGCCCGCGTTGATATAGCCCAGCAAACGCGAAGCACAGTTATATTCAGCAAAGAATGCTGTGGTGAACCGCCGCCCTCCCTGGCTGTGCGCAGTCGCGTAGCCATTCAGCCCAGCAACCAGATCAGAGAGTGTCTCACTGGCTCCGATCAGCGTGTGCAAACTGGCCTGGAACGTCGCCATTAAAAGCGCAGCGGGAATGCTCTTGCCGGCAACGTCGGCCACCACGATCAGCCAGCGTTCTCCCGGGTCAGCAGGGCGTGCCAAAAGCGGCAAAACATCGTAGTAGTCGCCGGAAACCGTGTTGGCGGGCCGTGTGGCAAACGCGAGGTCTGCATTCTGCATCGCCGGCGGCCGCTCCGGAATGAGCCAATGCTGGATCTCGCGCGCAATTTCCAGATCGCGCTTCATGGTCACCCGGTCAGCCAATTCCAGCGCGAGCAGAACAAACAACAGCGCCGCTCCGAGGGCGAACATCTTTATGAGCCCGGCTTCAGCAGCGACATTCTCCACAAAGAGCAAAGCCGGAAGCGGATATACGAGCAAGACCATCGCCGCCAAAAGCAGCACCCGCCGCGCCGGGGAAAGCTTCATCAGCATGGACTGGAAAACAGCCCATGTGGCGTGGAACCCGCGCTTGAAGCGGCTGCGGCCCTCCAGGGCATCCCAATCTACCTCGCGGGAATAGAGAGCGTAGCTCTGGCGCGCATCGGCGCTGAACTGCTTCCAGAGCTGCTGAAGATTGGCGCCTTCGGTCACCCGCTCCCAGTAATTCTGAATCCGCCTTCCGGGACGCGGTCTTGTTCCTGTGGGCTGCGTTTGATACGGAGCCGCCATTAGCAAGAGTATAAACAAGCGGATACGGGCGTGCCGGATGAGCTATCGCTTCGGGGAGGGATAGCAATCAATTAGCTACTTATCTCCGCCCTCTGCGTAAATCAGCGGCGAAACTCTGCTTTTTACGACGTGATCCGAGCCGCGATCATGGTGTAAGCACTCCCATTCACAAAAAGCAGACCCCTTACTGTTACCGTGCCTCCATTCGCCAGAGTCACGCCCTTCACCACGGTGCCGGGGAGTGTGTTAACCGTGACGCTGCCGATGCCGGTGAGAGAAAAGAAAGCTGAAGTGGTGCTGGGCGTAAGAACAAAGCTGCCGGCTGAAAGAGCGGAAATCGTTCCAGTAAGCGCCTGCTCCTGCAGCTTGATTTTGTCCGCCGTGTCCGTGGCCGGATTCGTGGATTGCGTTTCGCTGTCCACAGCAACGCGTTGTCCCAGCGCGATATTCGCTGCCCCGAATGCGGGAAACGGCCCCGGCACGTGATTGCTCTCAACTGAGAACTGCGTACTGGTGGTGATGGGCGCCGAGACAGTTGTACCTGTTACAGGCGCGTTTGCCACCGCTGTAGCCACTGCGCTTTGCGTAGCAACGCCCAGCGATGTTACTGGCGAGCCCGTAACAGAAGTAATCAGCCCTTCCAGTTGCTCTCCGGTCGCGCTCACAGTTTCCGATTCCACGCTGCTCGCCAGTAGAGACCCATCGCTCTGGGTCAAGGCCTGCACAGTCACGATCATGCCGGTCGCGATCTGGCCCACGCTGCTGATTCCATCCTTGAACTGCGTGTTGCTGCCGGTTGCAAACGCAAGCGTCTGGCCTGTGTTCGACGGCTGCACAGTAAATCCCGTGCCGGAAACAGCCGTGACGATTCCCGTGATCTCAACTTCGCCTGTGTCCTCGTCCTGGCTGGCGACAACCGCTACCGGAGAACTGGTGACGGTGAACTGCGGAGTCAGGTTGGCGCCGGTTCCGCTAAACGTCAGGGAATTGGCGAGATCCAGTTGCAGATTGACAACCAGTGGGCTTCCGCTCACCACGACCGCAGGGCTGAAGGGGACGTTAATCACTGACGAAGCCAGCACCGGCGTGAGCGGAGTTACGGCCTTGCTGCTCGGGTCAACCACGACGACTGTCGCATTGCTCACGTTCAGCGTAATTCCGGAATAGGTCCCATTGGGAATATTCGCCAGCGCCAGCGGATGGAATGCCGCGCCCTGATGAATGAACTCAACCGGTGTCGTCGTTGTGACAACGGCAGGATTAGAACCGCCGCTCAACGCCGCCCCGGTGATGGTCAACTCGAAGTCAATAACTTCGTCGTTCGGAGAGTTGTCTGTAGGAGTGCCTGTATTGATAAGGACTGACGCGCTGGCGGCGCCTTGTCCGCCCTGAACCTTGCCTTTGGAGCAGCCAAGCAGAGTTGAAAGCAGCAGAAGCAAGAAAACTGTTCTCGCCATTCGTTACTTCCTCCAGAGCAGGTCGTCAGGTTCAAAGTACCATATCTGTCTCGCCAGGAAACTGCCATAAAATTCAATGCTGACCAGAGCATCCCGGCAGTGAACCTGCTCCTTCAAAGGCAGCAAGGATCTACTGCCATGAAAGCCACTCGTCTATTCTATGCAATTCTTGCCGTCCCTCTTTGCTTCGCCGTCGAAGCGCTCGGCGCTGTTACGGTGAGCGTACATCCGGCTCGCGCTCCGCTGACACTGACTCAGCCGCAACAGTTCACTGCTACGGTCGCAGGCGCCACCAATCACGCCGTGACCTGGGCCGTGGACGGCATCACCGGCGGAAATGCCACGGTCGGAACGATTTCGTCTTCCGGACTCTACCGTCCTCCCGCTCGTCGTGGAACGCACAAGATCACGGCAAAAAGCGTTGTTGCGCCCGGAAGTGCCGGGTCCGCCACGGTCTGGATCACCAACTACCCCGGCATGTTTACCTACCATGCCGATCGCTTCCGCAGCGGGGTCAATCTCCAGGAGCTGGCGCTCTCTCCTGCGACAGTGAACTCCAGCACCTTCGGCAAGCTGTTCTCGCGGGCCGTTGACGGCCAGATTTATGCGCAGCCGCTCTACGTGGCCAACCTGACCATCGCCGGAGCGAAGCACAACGTAGTTTATGTTGCGACGGAACACTCAAGCGTTTACGCCTTCGACTCGGACGGCCGCCGCACCACGCCGTTCTGGAAAAAATCATTCATCAATCCCGCTGCCGGCATTACTACGATTGCCAAGCCACCTGTTGCCCTGATCTCCCCGGAGATCAGCATCAGCAGCACGCCGGTCATTGATCCCGCAACCAGCACGCTCTACGTTTCAGTTTCCACCCGGGAAAAAGGCGCGATTGTGCACCGTCTTCATGCGCTCAGCCTTACCAGCGGAGCGGAGAAATTCGCCGGCCCAATCGTCATTCAGGGATCCGTGCCTGGCGCCTATCCGGCACTGGCGAAGAATGGCCGCGTGCCGTTCGTTCCCGCGCAGCATCTGCAACGGCCTGCGCTCTTGCTGCTCAATGGCAACGTCTATATCGCTTACGGCTCCAATGGTGACGTCCTGCCCTACAACGGCTGGCTATTTGCGTATAGCGCCGCGAGTGGTCTCCTGCATCAGGTCGCAGTATTTTGCGCCAGCCCCAATGCCGGCGCGAGTGCAATCTGGCAGAGCGGCGACGGCCCCGCTGCCGACAATTCCGGAAACATCTACGTTGCCACCGGGAATGGCCCATTCGACTTGAACAGCGGCGGCCCTGATGCCGGGAATACGCTGCTGAAGCTGTCGTTGCAGGCGGGAGCTCTGAAAATTCTTGACTACTTCACTCCTTTTAATCAGGCCAGTCTGACGAGCAATGATCTGGACTTCGGCGCAGGCGGCCCCTTGATCCCCGCCACCCAAACCGGGGCTGCGTCGCCATCATTGATTATGGTCGGCGGGAAGGATGGAAAACTTTACAGCATCAATCGCAGCAATATGGGAAAGTTCAATCCGGCAGCGAACCAGGATGTGCAGACTCTGACACTGGGAAATCCTGAACCCGCGAACGGTCTCTTTGCTACGCCCGCTGTCTGGAACAGCCGCCTTTACATCGGAGAAATCAACGAGCCTCTCGGTCTGTTCATCTTTTCCAGCGGATTGCTTTCAACGGCTCCTGCGGCGCAAACGAGTATCGTATTCGGCTATCCGGGGACCTCGCCGATGGTTTCGAACAACGGAACAGGCAACGGAGTCGTGTGGACACTCGATCTCCATGCCTACGCTGGAGGGACGCCCCAAGGAGGTGTGAACACAGCAGGGCCCGCCATATTGCACGCCTACGACGCCACAAATTTGCATGAACTTTACAACAGCACCCAAGCTGGCGCGCGCGACACGGCCGGTAAAGCGCTGAAATTTACATCGCCAACGGTCGCAAACGGCCGAGTGTATGTGGGAACAGCGAACGAGTTGGATGTTTACGGCTTCCTGCCATAGCGTCTAGAAACCGTGCTTTACCTTCTCGCTACCGGCCCTCTGCCGTGAGCTGCGCTTGCTGCCTGTTTCTGCTCCGGCGTGGCAGCAGGAGGCTCAGGCGCCTGTGACTTCAGCCCCAGATCACGGCGAATTTCCGCTTCCACACGGGCAGCGATGTCCTTGTTGTCCTTCAGGAACTGCTTGGCGTTCTCGCGTCCCTGGCCGATGCGGTCACTCTTATAACTGAACCATGCGCCGGATTTTTCGATCAGGCCGCGATCTACGCCCAAGTCGATCAGATCGCCTTCGCGGGAGATACCTTCCCCGTACATAATGTCAAATTCCGCTTCCCGGAAAGGCGCAGCCGTCTTGTTCTTAACCACCTTGACCTTCGTCCGGGAGCCCACCACCAGGTCGCCATCTTTGATTGCGGCGATGCGGCGAATATCGACGCGAACAGAAGAATAGAACTTGAGCGCCCGTCCTCCGGTGGTCGTCTCAGGATTGCCGAACATCACGCCAATCTTTTCCCGGATCTGGTTGATGAAAACCAGGCAGGTGCGCGACTTGGAGACGATTCCCGTCAGCTTGCGCAGCGCCTGGGACATCAGGCGCGCCTGCAGTCCCATGTGGCTGTCACCCATCTCGCCTTCCAGTTCGGCTTTTGGAACCAGAGCAGCGACGGAATCCACCACCAGGACGTCAATCGCGTTGGAGCGCACCAGCGCCTCGGCGATTTCCAAGGCCTGTTCGCCGAAATCCGGCTGCGCTACCAGCAGATTGTCCACATCCACGCCTAACTTCTTCGCATAAATGGGATCGAGCGCGTGCTCGGCGTCCACAAAAGCAGCCATGCCGCCACCTTTTTGCGCTTCCGCAATCACCTGGAGCGCTACGGTGGTCTTGCCGCTCGATTCCGGCCCAAAGATCTCTACCACCCGGCCACGAGGAAAGCCGCCCACACCCAATGCGGCGTCAAAGGAGATCGAACCGGTGGAAATTACGGCAATGGGAACAATTGCTTCCTTGGATCCCAACCGCATGATGGAACCTTTTCCGAACTGCTTTTCAATTTGTGAGAGTGCAAGGTCTATGGCTCTGGCTTTTTCCGTAGTGGCTTCAGGCATTCAGGGTCTCCAGGAAGATGTTGGCGATTATATATGCAAGCGTAAGACGAATAAAAGGGGAATGTAAATAATCCCGCAAAAAAATCTCCCGGGCGCGGGAGCCCGGGAGTGTGAGCCAAGGAGGGAGAACTCTCTTACCAGTACTTCAGGCTGATCTTGTCCAGCCAGGTGCTGTAGGTAACGTGATTGGAGCGCTGGTCCATCTGGAAGGCCACGTTCAGCTCATGAACGCTCGAGAGGTGCACCGGATACGTGCGATTGACGTAGTGCTTCACGCCGTCATAGGTGAAGGCGACAAACGTCACTTGGCTGGAACTGCGCTTAAATTCCCAAGTCAGATGGTGCCATTTGAAAGCGGTTGGAGCGGAGCAGGGGATGCCGGTGCTGGTCCACTTGCCAGCAGCATTCGCCCAGATGTCCCAGTGTCTGGCGCCGATGTTGCACTGCGTGCCGAAGATCCAGCGATGGCTTCCGTTGGCCTGATTGGCGTCAAATTCGAGAGCCTGCGCGTATTGCGGGGTCTTGATGTAGAAGTAAAGGTCGTAGACCAGGTTGCTGGCGCTGTTGGCGGCGCCAAGCTGCTTCCACCACAGCACGTCGGCATACGGCCTGCTGCTGGAGATGGTGAACCGGCTTGCTGCACCCGTCAAAGAAGGGCTCCCGATTCCGCGGACCATCGTAGTGGTAGCTGACACGCCGGTGCCGCCAGGTCCTGCGCATGCGGCGCAATGCTGCCAGCCCGACATGGCTTGGATAGCGGACTTTGTGGTCTGGGCCGAAGCAGTTGTAGCCATAGCGGCGGCAAGCGCCAAAAATGTGATCGCAAGCAAGCTGTTCTTGATTTTCTTCTGCATCTCTATTTCTCTCCAGGGGGATTTTTGTTTTTTAATTTTTATTTTTCTGTTTTGGCCACGCGTCCTTTCCCGCGGCAGGTTGGAGAGTATCCACCCATCTACTCTGCCTCAATCAAAAACAGCCACTTAGGGCAATTCGGAACCACGCCTAGGGAGAACTCTTAAGGATTGAGTTAGGAGTATGGAACTACGGGGCTAGCTCAAAAGAGTCAAAGTTGCTGAATGCGGATAGTTCGGCTGGTGGCGTCGGTGAAAACTACGTCCACTGGATGATGCGGTTTCCTTCCGCATCCTTGAAATTTCCGGTCACAAGGATGATGAGATCGGCAAGCGTCCAAAGACCCAGACCGCCAAATGTCAGCAGTTGAGCAACGCCGGAGCCGATCTTGCCCAGGAAAAACCGGTGCGCGCCGAACACTCCCAGGAAAAAGCAAAGCAGGAAAGCGGGAAGGATGCGCTTGTCGCTAACAGGATAGGCGGCGGTTGCAATCGGCCGCGAGCCCTGCACCGCGCCGCAGCCGGGGCAAGCAGGGGCGGAATCGTGGATCTGTTTGCCGCAAGCCGTGCAGTAAACCATCGCCATAGTCGCGAATCTCCTGGAAGGCACCAGCTTGCCAGAGAATAGAGTTATCGGCAACAGAAACTCAGGATTTAAGAAAGGTGGTTCTAGCAAATACGAACCTGTCCATCCTCGTCAAAAAGAAGAGCTGCTTCACAGCAAGCTCGGGTGTACATCAATTCACCATCATCCAGGATTTTCCGCCGTCCTGGCTCGCCCAGCTCTGGCCGGATGAGCTGGTGGCCTGAACGTTTTTACCATTGCTGCTGATATCGATGCTGGTAATGGAGCCCGTAGCCGCCGCTCCCAGCACAATTCGCTGCCAAGTAGCCCCGCTGTCGCTTGAGTGCACCAGGGCTGAATCGCTGCCACCGGCCCAAACCTCCGGCCCCACTGAGCGCACGACGCTAAAATCAATGCCCTCCGTCGCAGGGTAGCCTTCCAGCCAGTTGCTCATGTCAGCGGACTTCAGAAGCCTGCCCTGGACGATTCTCCAAAGGAACATCGCGTACTTCGGACGTGACCGAGCAGCCATCGCCAGTCCCGTGAATGCCGTCGATTGCTTCAGATTCTCGGAGCTCTCCGGCGCGGACGCGAGTTCAGCGCCCACCGAGTTCGCGGGAGCCGGCTTGAACATCGCATAAGTGTTTGCATTCTGTGAGGTGATCTGCGCCATTGGCCGCTTCAAATGCAGCTCAGAGCCAACCCGAGAAATTGTGGCGGTTATGCTGAAGCGACGGCCAGAATCGCGAAAGATCGAAACCGTGCTCATGCTTTGAGTTTTCTGTTGCGCGGAGGCGGCAGGAATACCGGCAAAATTGCCGTTGGCCGCCACTCCTCCGGCAAGAAACATGTTCCTCTGCGCGCGCTCAAAAGCGGGCGATGGCGCTGAAGGCAGGTCCTGCGTCGACGGCCTCTGCTTCGCCTGATCTGCCAGGAACAACTGGTTGGCCAGCACCTGGTTGTTGATGTAGTCCTGTGAAATGGCGCTGCTAGTTACTTCTACCGTCTGGGCTGACGGCCTGATCTCGTCCGCCCTCGCGCTTTGCTGCGGTTCTGTTGCGTGAACTCGAGCAGTTTGGCGCGCAGGAGCGCTAGGCGCCCGCTCTTCAGTGCTCACCGTCGACTGTGGAGCCTTCACAGCGGTCCGAGGTGCGATTTCGTTCGTTACCGGCGGTGCACTTGGAGCAACGGTTTGGGCAGTCTGGCTATTCGCAGCCTGGTTCCGTGCCGCCGGCTCATGCTGCGGCCGCCTCATAATTAACAGCACCGCGACCAGAACCATGGCGAGAGATGCTGCAATCCGCAGCCAGGAACCAGCAAAACGGCTTTTTTGCAATGCCACTGCCGCGGCTGGCGCGACCACCTGCTCCGGCAAGCTGAGTGCCAGAAGCTCGCGGCACTCCACGCAAACGGCTAAATGACGGGTGAGGTCCGTGCGTTCCTGCGGCTGTAGCCCGCCTTCCGCGTAGGCGCTAATGAGGTCGGCGTCAGGATGCGTGGCCGGAGCTTTTGCTGCCCCCAGCCTTTGCCGTATCAGATTGGACAACTCGGGCATCCCTTCCGTTCCTCTTTCCTTACCTTGCGGTTCCCTTATCCTGTTGGAACGCCGCAGGAAGATTTTCTTGCAGTTTTCGGCTCACATCAACCTGCAAACGCCGAACGTCGGTCTCCAGCGCTTCTTCCGCCTGGCTGCGGTGCATGCCTCTCGCTACCAACCCGGCAATCACCTGTTTTCTTAGCGTCTTCAGCAGTTTTTCCAGCCGGCGGCTGATGGTGGATTCATGCACCTGCAGCATTTTCCCAATCTGGGTCAAGGTGCAATCATCCAGGAAGTACGCTGCCAGCACCAGGCGGTCCTCAGGGCTGAGTTGTCCCAGAGCGTCGTCTACAGCAGCGCCAATACGCGGGTCCGCAGGCCCGGAAGGAAGGACCGTCGCCGACTGAAACTGAACTCCTTCTTCCTCCTGCTCTTCCAGGCTGACCAGCCGCTTCTGCTTTCTATATCGGTTGATGAACTCCTGCGCCACCACGGTGCGCAGCCAGCCTTCAAGCGATCCACGGCCCATATAGAAGTTCAAACGCGAAATGCGGCGGCCCTCGCGCTCGGTGGCCCCGTAAAGGTCGCCGTAGATAGAGTCGGCCAACTCACGGGCGCTCGCATCCTCTTTAGTAATGCCACGCGCAATGTCGTAAAGCTTTTCCCGGTAGCGGGTGAGGAAGACTTCCCATGCGTAATCGTTTCCTTCCGCGCAGCCGCGGGCCAGTGCCAGCTCTTCCAATTTGAGTTCACGCCAGAACTTGGCTTTCTGAGCTGAAGGCGCTCCGGGAATGTACTTGCCTGAGACCTTGTCGAGTATCTGCTGGAACAGCTCTTCCGACAGCCCGTACTTGTGCGCTGCGCAGCCGGCAAAAAGCTCGCAGGCGATCAGGGTCAGATTCTCAGCCGGACTGGGGCCAGAGCTCATGAAGCGGATAGTACCAATTTTACCTGCAAGCTGCCCTGCTTTTCTCATTCTTAATTTGACAACAGCGGGGGCGCTGCGGCGAAAGGAAACGACTATGAAAAAGGTGGTTTTCTGGGGAACTTTCTTGACCATTCCGGTGTTGCTGATCGCCGCTGCTTTTCCCGGGTCTCCAAACAGCGCGTCTTCAGCTCTTATCGGCGATTACAAACTGCTTGCCCCAATCTCGCATGGCGATCTGACAATCTTTCCCGTGGTTTCCGCGCGGTCCCACGACACCAGCGGCTTTATCACTCTTGACGAAGGAATACGTTCCGGCGAGGTTGTAGTGACCGAAGTCGGCAATCTTCATGGCATGATGCGGCGCCAGTCAACCCGACCTGTCTACCCTCGCGGTCCAGAAGTCAATCGGTTGGTGCTGGTCAACAACTCCAAGCGTCCGCTGATCCTGCTGGCCGGAGAAGTCGTGACCGGAGGAAGACAGGACAGGGTCGTTGGCAAAGACCGCATCGTGCCTGCGGAGAGCGATCCCGTGGACCTGGCAGTCTTCTGCGTTGAGCCCGGGCGCTGGGTGGAAAAATCGGCAAATTTTGATACCCATGCATCCGTCATGGCCCAGCCCAGCGTACGCAAGAGAGCCATGGTTGATGCCGATCAGCACAAGGTCTGGGATGAAGTGAACAGCGCGAAAGCCAATATGACAGCCAGACTCGCAGAGCATACCGGGACCAGAGGTGCAGGAGGGGGCGTGGTCGGAGGAACCATAGCGGCCGTGCCTTCGTCTGCCGAAATGATTGAACTTGAAAGCACGAGCTCCTACGCTGGCGCCATCGAAAACTCGGCGGTCAAGCAGCAGGTGGACTCCATCACAGCGCCGATGGAGAAGTCTTACGAGAGCGTGATCAAACAACTGCGGAACCAGAATGCAATTGGCGTCGTAGTAGCGGTTAGAGGACGTATCGTCTGGGCTGATCTCTTCGCCAGCAACGCGTTGCTCAGCAAGTACTGGCCCAAGCTGTTGCAGTCGTATGCAGCGGAGGCGCTGAGTTCGAATTCCAGCCGCGCTGACGTAACCATGAAGGATGCGGAGAAATTTCTCGATAACTGGGATGCGCGGCACGAAACCGCTGACAGCGAGCCCGGATTGTATCGTCAGCGTGAGCTGATGGGTGACAATTTCCGCGCCTTCGAGCTGACATCGCTTCTGCCGAAGGAGACTTTCGATGTGCATTTGAGCAAGATGGCGGAATAAATGAAGTTGTGTGAAGTTTTGTTTGTGAAAAGTACGACTGTGTGAAGGAACAATGTTTATGCGGGGAAATTCGTAGCGCGATTGCGGTCCGGGGGCGCGAGGTTGCCCGCGGTCCCCGGCAATTACTTTTGTCGCGTTACCAATGATTCACACTCGCAAAATATTTCTGCAACAAAGAGCATGAATTACGTGTCTAATCACACAGAGATGGGTATAGGGTCGGAGGTGAATATGGGTGAGAAATTCTCGGTGTCGGAAGTTGCGGCCCTGCGGAATGAACTCCTGACCGGAGGTTTGGATTCATTTCAGACGGCCGAACTGTTGAAGACCTTTCTCGCGGG
>DATEGH010000038.1:0-4726 GCA_035280185.1 Terriglobales bacterium | reverse complement strand
TAGGCAAAGCTGTTTATCTCCACGGCCTGGCCGGCGACCTAGCGCGCGATCTGTACGGCGAAGAATCGATGGTTGCGACAGACATCATCCACTGCCTCGGCGAGGCGTTTTCAGTTTGCGAACAGGAATCCCACAGCAAGGTCCAGTACATTCAACGATGAAGACATTCACCACGCACTCAGCGGAAGAAACCACGCAACTTGGGCGCTCGCTGGCCGGCGGTCTGAAGCCGGCCAGCATCGTGTTGCTGCGGGGCGATCTGGGAGCAGGGAAGACCACGCTGATAAAGGGAATCGCGGAGGCTTTTCAAGCGGCCGAAGCCGAAGCCGTTACCAGCCCAACCTTCACGCTGATTCATGAATATCGCGGGCCGGAGGTCACGCTCTACCACATTGATCTCTATCGCATCGATACGCAGCGGGAACTGGACACGCTGGCGCTCGACGATCTCATGGAGCCCAACACCACTCTTCTGATCGAGTGGGGAGAAAAGTTTGAGCGGTTCCGGAAGGAACGTGACGTTGAGATTGCCATTGAGCATCTCGGAGGAGACAACCGCCGTATCACAGTTTCCGCAGCAGGCCTGGAGTGGGCACGTTCCGGTTACAACTAAAGTGATCCCCGCATTGGTGATCTTCTTTTATGCTTTCAAATGGATGCTTGGCTTTGGCGGGTTCGTCCGGACTGCTTCGACGGCGGCTGGTGAACTTCGGCAGGCGCGCTCAAGGGAATTATCCGAAACGCGATCCATGCGCTCGCCGCGCCCAATGCTGCACAGAAGTACATGGTCAAGCGAAAGGCGAAGACGAATGCCTCGGCGATATAGTCCCGGATTTGCGTAGCTCTGGCGGGATCAAGATCGGCGGGCGGGTGAAGCGCGCCAAGCTTGATCAGGTCCGCTTGAATTCCGCTGACAACGTTGAACGGAAGATGCAAGCGGTCAAGCGAGGCCAGCAACCTGTGCGCGAACGCGTGCTCCATCACAAGCCCGAGCACTGCTATCGCAAACACTCCGGCAACTCGCGCCACCGCATTGTTGATTCCTGAAGCTGCACCCGCGCGCTCTTCTTCAACTGAACTCATCACTACAGTTGTCAGCGGCGCCACCGTTACTGCCATTCCGAGGCCCAAAACAGTAAATGCCGGGAAGAACGTGGTCCAGTAACTGCCTCCTACTGATGGAACCGTGAACAGGAGGAACCCTGTTGCCGCAATCAGAGGCCCTGTTATCAACGGAGGCCTCGGGCCAAAGCGACTTACCAGGCCACCAGACCATCGCGACAGAAAGAACATCAGCAAAATCATCGGTATGGATGCGGCGCCCGTTGCCGCGGCTGAGTATCCCTGCACCTGAATCAAGTTCATCGGGAAGAGGAAAAAGAAAATTCCGAGCGCCGCGTAAAGAAAAAGCGTCAAGAGATTGGCCCCGCTGAAACTCCGCGATCCGAAAAGATCAAGAGGCATCATCGGGTCAGCCGCGTGTTTCTCGATAAATATGAAGAGGATGAGTGAAGCTGATCCGAGGACTAGACTTCCGGCAACGAGAGAATTCGTCCAGCCCAGCGCCTCGGATTTGAGAAATCCGTAGATCAGACCAGTGAGCCCGATCACCGCAGCCACGGCGCCTGGCCAATCCACCGCACCTGCTCGGAGATTGCGGGATTCAGGAACGTGTAGCAACGAAATGGCGATTACGGCGGCAGCCAGCGGAATGTTAATCAGAAAGGCCCAATGCCAGGATGCATGCTCAATGAGCCATCCTCCGAACACAGGCCCGAGGGCGGTCGTGATTGCAGTGAAACCCGACCAGGTTCCAATTGCACGGCCGCGATCCTTCTCGCCAAACGAGGCGCTGATAATCGCGAGACTGCTGGGAACCATCGCCGCCGCCCCGATTCCCTGCGCGCAGCGGGCAATGATGAGTTGGGAAATAGTTGAAGAAATGCCGCAAGCGCCCGAGGCCACCGCGAACAACGCTGTACCTAGCACAAAGGTTAACCGCCGGCCGACGGAATCCCCCAAAGCTCCGCCGATCAGGATGAGAGCCGATAAAGCCAGAGCGTACGATTCGACTACCCATTGAACGTCTACTACGCTCGCGTGCAGGCTCGATTGAATTGCAGGCAGCGCTACGTTGACCACGGTACTGTCAATGAACGCCATGCTCGAGCCGAGAATAGCGGCCGCCAGAATCCAGGGCGCTTCTTGCGCTCGGCACGGCGAAGCCACCGTTGCGGAACGAATCACCGCCTCGTCGCACGGTTGTTTCATGACAGCTCTTGATGCTCGAAACCTGGGCCGCGACTATGCACACCAGGAGCCGTCACCTCAGGCCTGCATCACCTGGACCAATCAAATCCGACCCTCCGCCTGATAGCCAGTCCGCGATGGCCGCGCCGCGTTTGCGATAATTAAAGCAGCGCGGCCCTGGCTGCCACCTTAACCTATTTATGGTCAAGGACCTGGCACGTTTTCCGAACAGCAGCAGTCGCCGAAATTGATCTGAATCCTCTGCCGAGGATCACCAATCTAAGCGACCAAGCAGTTGTGACGAGAGGAGAGTATCCCCAGAAAATGGCGACCAATGTGCAACCGGCCCTGTTGCCTGCAGATACGTCGATTCAACGTTACGAGGAACTGCTTCGGGCAACAACGGCGATCGGCGGATATCGTGACATCAGCACGTTCCGCGAACGCTTTGCCAGAGAGCTGCAACGCTTTATTTCGTTTGACTACGTGCTCGTGAATGTTCTTGATGAAGAGACCCATGCTGTGCGGTGGCGCATGTTCGATGCTCCGGGCAGAAACGATGAATTCGATGCTCCTGGCGGAAATGATGAAGTGGTTCTGCCAGACTTCGGGCCCGATGACACCCCCACAGACTTGGTTTACACCACCCAGAAACCAGTCATTATTCAGGATTGGAGGACTGAGAAACGTTTTGTCGGACTGCGCGATTTCTTGAGCCGGTATGACATTCGGTCCTCATGTGTGCTGCCGCTCAGCACGGTGCATCGCCGGATTGGTGTCTTCGCAACCGGCGTATCCCGCCCGAATGCGTATTCTCCCGAGGAAGTCGAGTTCCTCTCCACGGTCGCGGACCATCTGGCTTTGGCCATTGACTGCGCATTGAATCTGGAGGCTTCCCGCAAGGCCCAGGCCGAGCTGGAACGAAAGAATGAGCGGCTTGAACTTGTGCTCGATCTTACCAACCGTGTGGTCTCCAACTTGGAGCTTCGCGATCTCCTGCGCGAAGTTGCCGCGAACGTGCGCAGGGTGATGAAATGCGATGTGGCTGGAGTCGCTTTACCAGACAACGAGGAAAGCCATTTCCGTTTTTACGCGCTCGATTTCCCCAACAGCAAGGGCTTCCTGACGGAAGATACGCGGATTCCTATCGAAGGATCTCCTCTGGGTGCCGCATATCGAACCGGGACAGTCGAACTCAGAGGCCAATCCCAGATTCAGGCAGACTGTCCCGAGGCGTGTACGAACCAGGCAATACGCGAAGGCCTGAAATCGGGCTGCTTTCTGCCCCTTGCAGGCCGTAACCGGAACCTTGGCGTGCTGGCCCTCTCTCGTTTCGCGCCCGTTCCATTCGCTCCTGACGAGATCGAGTTCCTCGTCCAAATCGCAAGGCAAGTGGCGATCGCCGTGGAAAACGCCCTGGCTTACAAAGAAATCGGAGAACTGAAGGAGAAGCTTGCGCAGGAAAAGCTTTACCTGGAAGACGAGATCCGGGGAGAAATGGATTTTGAAGGCATTGTCGGCCAGAGTTCCGGACTACGTCACGTTCTTCAGATGGTAGAAACAGTCGCAGGCAGTGACTCAACGGTGTTACTGCTGGGCGAGACAGGAACCGGCAAGGAACTCATCGCGCGCGCCATTCACGATCGCAGCCGGCGTAAGGACCGGACTCTCGTCAAGCTCAATTGTGCTGCCATACCCACAGGACTTTTGGAAAGCGAACTCTTCGGCCACGAGCGTGGCGCCTTCACCGGAGCGATTGCGCAAAAGATAGGCCGGCTCGAACTGGCACATCAGGGCACGCTTTTTCTTGATGAGGTAGGAGATATTCCGGTTGACGTCCAGCCGAAGTTGCTGCGGGCGCTGCAGGAGCGCGAGTTTGAGCGTCTGGGTAGTAGCCGCACCCAGCGGGTCGACGTGCGGCTGGTGGCCGCAACCAATCGCAATCTCGAAAAGATGATTGAAAACCGGGAGTTCAGAAGCGACCTCTACTATCGCTTGAACGTCTTTCCAATTCACATTCCTCCTCTGCGAGAGCGCCCGGATGATATTCCACTGCTGGTTCGCTATTTCACACAGAAATATGCGCGGCGGATGGAGAAGCGGATTGAATCGATTCCGGCCGCCGTCATGAAAAAATTGTCGGGTTGGCGCTGGCCGGGAAATATCCGCGAGCTGGAGAATTTCATTGAACGCTCTGTAATTCTCACTCAAGGTCCTGCGCTTCGAGTGCCGATTGGAGAACTGGTAACCGGCAACAGCGGCTCCGTCTCCGAGCCATCCCGTGATGGAAGCGAGCGCGAGAAGATTCTCCGTGTCCTCAAGGAAACCAAGGGCCGAGTGGCCGGCGCGGACGGCGCTGCCGCCCGGATGGGTCTGAAGCGCACCACGCTTCTCTCGCGCATGAAGAAACTAGGTATTGAAGCTCGCGGCGCGCCATAACTCGTATTTTCCTTGAAACTAGATTCCAGGTTCATAC
>DATEGH010000037.1:0-5422 GCA_035280185.1 Terriglobales bacterium | reverse complement strand
CCGGCCAGAAAGCGTGGCCTCTGCTGCCCCCGATTTCCGCCGCTGGAACCGCTTCAAGATCAACCTGCACCTTACCGTGGCTCCGCTGGTTGCCGGCAGCAAGAGAATCATTCCCGGATACGGAAGGAACCTGGGCGAAGGCGGAATCTGCGCGTTTATTCCTGCCCCTCTCCCCGCGGGTGACCTGCTGGAATTGGAGCTTCAGTTTCCCGGCTCTTCCATGAAGGCCAAGGTCCGCGGCAAGATCCGCAGCAGTGAGCGCTTTACTTACAACATCGAGTTCGTTGACGTAGACGACCGCGTCACGCAGCTCATTGCCGGCGCCTGCCGTGCGCTGGGGGTGGTGCAGTAAGCAATCAAGAACCCAGCCTCCTGAATCAACGCTGATAGTTGCTTGCTTTCCCCGAGCGGGAGTGGCGCCTCAACTGAACGTCTCACACCCGCGAGAGCTGAAATGAGATTGCACGTGTCAAAAGCGGTCAGGCACCATCAAGCCTCAATTTCTCATCCTACTCTGGGACTTGTTGGCCGCCGATGGACCGCTATCTTTGCATTCATGCCCATTTCTATCAGCCTCCGCGGGAGAACCCGTGGCTGGAGGCTGTCGAGCGGCAGGACTCCGCTTATCCCTATCACGACTGGAATGAGCGCATCACGGCGGAGTGTTATGCCCCGAACGCGGCTTCTCGCATTCTGGATGGCGGCGGCCGCATTCAGCAGATCGTAAACAACTACTCGCGCATCAGTTTTAACTTTGGACCCACGCTGCTCTCCTGGATGAAGGAGAGCGCGCGGGAAACTTACCAGGCCGTTCAGGAATCTGACCACGAAAGCCGCAAACGCTTCTCCGGACACGGCTCGGCTATGGCCCAGGCTTACAACCACATGATCCTGCCGCTGGCCACTGAGCGCGATAAACGCACCCAGGTACTCTGGGGAATTCGCGATTTCCGCCACCGATTCGGTCGCGACCCGGAAGGCATGTGGCTGCCGGAAACTGCGGTGGACATTCCTACGCTCGAAGTCCTGGCCGACGAAGGAATCAGGTTCACGGTGCTGGCGCCACGCCAGGCAGCGCGCGTGCGCAAGTTGGGTGGCCGAAACTGGAAAGACGTGAGCGGCGGAAGGATCGACCCCAGCCGCGCCTATCTGGCCCGCCTCCCTTCGGGTAAAAAGATCAGCCTGTTCTTCTATGATGGCCCAATCTCTCAGGCAGTCGCGTTCGAGCACCTGCTGGAGAGCGGCGCGGAATTCGTTAATCGCTTGAAAAGCGGCTTCTCTGACAAGCGGACCTGGCCGCAACTGATGCACATCGCAACCGATGGCGAAACCTACGGTCACCATCACAAATATGGCGATATGGCGCTGGCCTATGCGCTCGACCAGATGGAAGGCGAATCCGGAATCCGGCTTACTAATTACGGCGAGTTCCTGGAAAAGTTTCCACCGCAACTGGAAGTGCAAATTGCCGAGAACACGTCCTGGAGCTGCTCGCATGGAGTGGAGCGCTGGCGCAGCAATTGTGGTTGCAACAGCGGACGCGCCGGCTGGAACCAGGAATGGCGCGGGCCGCTGCGGCGGGCGCTCGACTATCTTCGCGATCGCGCGGCGGCCCTCTACGAGAGCCGCGCGGTTGAATTGCTGGAGGATGCATGGGTGGCCCGCGACGACTATATCGATGTGTTGCTGGACCGCTCGCCCGACAGTCTCTGGATCTTTTTTGAGAAACACTCCCGGCGTCAGCTTCGCCAGGAAGAAACCGTCACCGCGCTCAAGCTGCTGGAGATGCAGCGCCACCTGATGCTTATGTACACCAGTTGCGGCTGGTTCTTTGATGAGATCAGCGGAATTGAGACCGTCCAGGTGCTGCAGTACGCCGGACGGGTGATCCAGTTGGCGCACGAAGCGGCTGGCGAAGACCTGGAGCCGGAATTCCTGAAGCTGCTCTCGAATGCCAGGAGCAACCTCGCCGAATTTGGCGACGGTGCTCGCATCTATGAGATATGGGTGAAGCCCGCGGTGCTCGATCTGTGCAAGGTGGGCGCGCACTTTGCCATCAGTTGGATGTTCGATGGCGACCATCATCCTCCGCAGTTCTGCTATGACATTCAGGCGCGCGACTACAACCATGCCGAGTCCGGCGGCGCGCGGCTGGGGCTGGGACGGGCCAACGTGGTATCCAAGATCACGCGTGAAACCCGCGAGCTCTCCTTCGCCGCCATTCACCTGGGAGACCAGACGCTTCATGCCGGTGTACAAGATTTCGGAGGGCAAGAAGAATACGTTCCTTTTTCCGCGGAGGTGCTGGCCGAGTTCAATCGCGGCGATTTTCCTGAGGTGCTGCGGCTGCTGGACCAGTACTTCGGTGAGATGAAGTATTCGCTGAAGTCGCTGTTCAAAGACGAGCAGAAGCGCATCATTGACCTTATCCTCACCCAAACCCTCAGCGACGCTGAAGCAAGCTACCACGCGGTTTACAAGAAGCACGGGTCGGTGCTGCGTTTCCTCAAAGACATGGACCAGCCCGTTCCGGAAGTGCTGCGCATGACGGCGACTTTCGTTCTGAACTCTGACCTGAAACGAACGTTTGCAACCGATCCAGTAGACCTGGTGCGCGTTTCCATGTTGCTGGAACTGGTGAAGCGCGAAGGCGTACAGATCGAACAAGCGGGCGTGGGCTTTGCCGCGCGGAACGCGTTGAGCCGCATGATGCTTCAACTCCAACACAGCCCGCACGATCTCGAACTCCTGGATCGCGCCAACCTGCTGACCTCAATTGTGGAGATGCTGCCGTTCAGGGTGAGTTACTGGAAGGCGCAGAACATCTATTACTCGCTTCTGCAGCGGGACCTGCCGGGCATCAACGCAGCAAAACGTGAATGGGCGGAGCGTTTTCTCAGCCTGGGAGAAAAGCTGCGCGTCGCCGTGCCGGCGTTGACAGAGCCGCGACGTGAACTGCAAGTGGCGAGCTAGACTCGCGAGCACACAAGAAGGAGAGCGATTCCATGCGAAACAGAGATAAAGCAATTCTGGGAGGAATCGGCGCAGGAGCGCTGGTGGCCGGAGCGGCAGCAGGGATAGGCGCGATTGTTGCCGGCCGGCGCATTCTTCAGGAAATCCGGGGACGACGCAATCACGATCTCCACGGCCAAGTGGTGCTCATCACGGGTGGTTCGCGCGGTCTTGGTCTGGCGATGGCGGAAGAATTCGCGCGCCATGGCGCCAAGATCGTTCTTTGCGCGCGCGATGAACAGGAACTCCTGCGCGCCCGACAGCAGGTGGAAATGTTGGGAGCGGAAGTCGGCGCGGTCGCCTGCGACGTCAGCAATCCCGATGATCTGGAACGGCTCATCAGCTCGGCGCGCCAGCAGTTCGGCCATGTTGACATCCTGGTAAACAATGCCGGTGTGATCGCGGTCGGGCCGTTGCTCTCGCAGCGGCTGGAAGATTTCCAGGAGGCCATGGACATCATGTTCTGGGGCACGGTGTACCCGACATTAGCCCTGCTGCCGGAGATGATTGGGCGCCGGAGCGGAACCATCGTGAACATCACTTCCATCGGAGGAAAAGTCAGCGTTCCGCATCTCCTGCCCTATGGGTGCGCGAAGTTTGCCGCGGTCGGCTTCTCCGAAGGCCTGCATGCGGAAGTCAAAAAGTTCGGCATCAACGTCCTGACGGTTGCGCCCGGACTCATGCGCACCGGCTCGCACCTGAATGCGTTCTTCAAAGGCAAAAACCAGCAGGAGTACGGCTGGTTTGCCCTGAGCGGGACCAATCCGCTGTTTTCGATCTCGGCGCGAAGAGCGGCCCGGCAGATCGTGAATGCTGTGCGGCGCAGGCAGGCAGAACTAATCATCAGTTGGCAGGCGGAGTTGCTGGCCACCGTGCATGGCATCGCGCCCGGGCTGGTCTCCGAAGCCATGGCGCTGGTGAACCGGCTCTTGCCGGATGCGCCAGGCCAGAGCACGGGGAAAACAAGAGGGCGCGACAGCCAGTCGGCGGTCACGCGGTCTCCGCTTACTGCGCTGGGGCAACGCGCCGCCCGCCGCTATAACCAGGTGCAAGAGAGCGCGTGATCAAGGGGAGGATGTGATGGCAACACGTCGAGGAGCAACACAGAAGAAGAGCAAGATCGTGGAGTTCGGCAAGAGCGGAGAGCAGCGGCGTCAACCCAAACCTCCCTTTCCCAAACAGCATCAGCAGAAACCGGGAATTGAGGCTGAGATCGAGCCACGCCCCAAGTATCATGCGCCGCGCTATATGGGCGCCGACAAGTTGAAGGACAAAGTGGCGCTAATTACCGGGGGCGATTCGGGAATCGGCCGCGCTGTTGCGGTGTTGTACGCGCGCGAAGGAGCTGATATTGCGATCGTCCATCTGCCCGAAGAGCTGCAGGACGCCGAGGAAACACGCGACGTTGTAGTCGCAGAGGGCGCTCGCTGTTTGCTCATTGCCGGAGACGTAACCGATCCCGAGTTCTGCCACGACGCGGTGGAGCAGACGGTTCATGAGCTTGGGGCTTTGGACATTCTGGTGAACAACGCCGCCTTCCAGCAGCACCAGCCCTCAATCGAGAGGCTGAGCGAAGAGCAGTTCGAAAAGACGTTCCGCACGAATATCTTCGGCTATTTCTATATGGCCAAGGTGGCGCTGCGGCATATGAAGCCGGGCAGCGCGATCATCAACACCGGATCCATCACCGGGCTGCAAGGCAGCAAGCAGTTGCTGGATTACTCGGCCACCAAGGGCGCGATCCACGCGTTCACCAAGTCGCTGGCGCAGAACCTGGTGGAGAAGAAGATTCGCGTGAACTGCGTTGCCCCCGGGCCGGTATGGACGCCGCTCAATATTGCCGATCGCAAGGCCGAACAGGTGGCGGAATTCGGCAAGCAAACTCCCATGGAGCGTCCGGCCCAACCCGAGGAAATTGCGCCGGCTTATGTTTTCTTTGCCTCCACAGCCGATTCCAGCTACATCACCGGCGAAGTGCTGACGCTATTGGGAGGAGAGACGACGGCAGCGTGAAGAAAGAATTGCCAAAATCGGCGAAATTGCCAAAGATTGAAAATTGAAAACCGGCAAATGGCAACAGCCAACGATTAAAAAGAATTATTCGGCCTCCGGCTTCCGTTTCAATTTGGATTGTTTGGCAATTTTGGCAATGCCGGCGATTGGCTGAGTGCTGACTGGCAATTGCCAATTGCTCTTGTTCATGACGCTCTTTTCAGCCTTGTCGCTCTCTTCTGTTTCTCGGGAATTAGCAACTCCTCAAACTTCGAATGAAACGGCGTGAGCAGATCCGCTCCGGAGTCAGTCACGGCTACCATCTCGCACTGGCGCACGCCGCCGAAGCCTTCGCGATAGATTGCCGGCTCGATATTGAATACCATGCCGGTTTCGAGGACGTCATCTGATTGCGGAT
>DATEGH010000036.1:0-3069 GCA_035280185.1 Terriglobales bacterium | reverse complement strand
AAATTACGGAAATATTCTGCTCGTTTCCGCGAGTGGTAGGCTGAGGCAAAAGGCTCAGAGAAATTGCGGTGGTGAAGGGGAATGCTCAAAGATGTTACGTTTTTTGCATTTGTCAGACATCCACTTCGGACAGGAAAAAGGCTCGTTGCCAAAACACGAGCGCTTTCGGGATGCCCTCATTGCTGACGTTAAGCACCTAGTGGCCACGCGCGCGTCCTCATCACCGGGGATATCCCCTCTTCGGGGAAGCGTGAAGAACACAGTATCGCGACTACGTGGATCGAAAAACTGACGAAGGCTTGTGGTTGTGCAGAGACTGACGTCGGTACGATACCTGGCAATCACGATTGCGACCTTGCCACTATTTCACGTGCGGCGAGGATGGTTTATGCGAATTTCCGCGAGTATACCCCGGAATAGTTGCAGGCGGACCTACACGCGATAAGCCATGCGCTCCGCTAGGACATGCGCTCCCGCGAGAGGAAAGACGCCAATCCTACATCGCAGGATGTTGATTTCCCTATTCAGTGTACGCGAGCTTGGCGATGAGGCCGCCAGGCTAAGAATGGTTCGGCGTTGCTTCTCAGCGAATCCAGCGACATGCCTTCTGGCGATCACGGCGCAGGGCAGGAGGGCAAAACGCTACCGTGGACAGGCATTTTGAAACGTTTTATATTGGCGGCTCTTGCAAAATGCTCCGCGGAGGTGAGGCGTGAGACTGCTGGTCAGCTTGTTGGCTCTGTTGTGCAGCGCTGTCCTTTCAATGCAGGCGCAGGACACGCGCTTTCGCCCGGAAGGCCAGCAGATTCCGCCACCGGACTGTCTCACCATGAAAGGAGCATGGGAGGGCGGAAGCAAGCCCTGCACCTCCGATGAGCACGCAGCCTGGCTCAAGGACATTCGTCATTGGCGTTTTGAGCGCAGAATACGCATCGGCTACGATGGTTCCCGTTACGCTATGCCCGCCTTGAAATGGACGCAATCCAGTTTCATGCAACCGCAGATGATGGTGGAGGACCGGTATTTCTACGATCCCGTGGCCCATCGCTACACGGTGGATCGCTACCTGGATGATTTACAGAGACGCTACGGCGGCATTGACGCCGTTCTTATCTGGCCCACCTACCCCAACATGGGAATTGATAACCGGAATCAGCAGGACATGATTCGCAGCATGCCCGGCGGACTGGCTGGCGTGCGGCAGATGATCGCCGATTTTCACCGGCGGGGGGTGCGAGTTCTGTTTCCCATGATGATGTGGGACCAGGGAACGCGCGACCCTGGCATGCCGTGGCCGGAGGCCATTGCCAAGCTGATGGCGGAGATCGGCGCCGACGGCATCAATGGCGACACCCAGGACGGTGTGCCGCTGGTCTTTGTGAAGGCGGCCGAGCAGGCGGGCCACCCACTCGCCTTCGAGCCGGAGGGCAGTCCCGCGGACGAAGCCCTGGCCTGGGATGTGATGACCTGGGGGCAGTACAAATTCCCCTTCGTTCCCATGGTGGACAAATACAAATGGCTGGAGCCGCGACACATGGTCAACATTTCTCATCGCTGGGCGCGCGATAAGACCGACGACCTGCAGTTCGCCTTCTTTAACGGCGTAGGCTGGGAAAGCTGGGAAAACATCTGGGGCATCTGGAATGGAATTACGCCACGGGATGCGGAAGCCACTCGCCGCGTGGCCACCATGGAGCGCGCCATCGCGCCGCTCCTCATTAGTCCAGACTGGGAACCCCTGGCCCCTATGCTTCGTTACGGCGTGTTTGCCAGCCGCTGGCCGCTCGGGGCGCAAACGGTGTGGACAATCGTCAACCGCAATGAATACGACGTTGCCGGTCCGGAGATCGAACTTCCCGCAGAAGCAGGCATGCGCTATTTCGACCTGTATCACGGCAGGGAACTGGAGCCTCAGGCCGGCAAAGCGGGCCGCATAATGCTGAGCTTCCCCATCGAGGCTCACGGCTATGGAGCGTTACTGGCGACTCGATCGACTCCCGATACCGGCATTCAAGCACTGATGGCCAAGATGAAGGAGATGACGGCCACTCCGCTGGCCAGCTACTCCCACGAATGGCAGGTTGTGCCGCAGCAGATGGTTCCCATCGCAGCCACCCGGCCGGCGTCTGGTTCGCCTGCCGGGATGGTGAAGATTCCCGCCGGCAATTTCCTGTTTCGCGTCTCCGGCATTGAGATTGAGGGCTTCAATGATATAGGCGTGGACGTGCAATATCCCTGGGAGAACTCTCCCCGGCGTTTTCATGAACACCCGATGCACATAGATGCGTTCTGGATTGACAAATATCCGGTTGCCAACGCGCAATTCAAGAAGTTCCTGGACGCCACTCACTACCATCCGCAAGACGATCTGAATTTTCTCCGGGATTGGAAGAATGGCACTTTTCCATCCGGCTGGGACAACAAGCCTGTAACCTGGGTGTCTCTGGAAGACGCCCGAGCCTACGCTGCCTGGGCCGGCAAACGGCTGCCCCATGAATGGGAATGGCAATATGCCGCTCAAGGAAGCGATGGCCGGCTGTATCCCTGGGGCAATAGCTGGAATCCCGCTGCCGTTCCGCAGCCCGATGAAGGCCAAACCATGCGTGGTCCGGACGCGGTGGATGCACATCCTGCGGGAGCGAGTCCTTTCGGGGTGATGGATCTTGTTGGCAACGTGTGGCAGTGGACGGATGAGTTTGTGGATGAACACACACGAGGAGGCATCCTGCGCGGCGGAAGCTACTATCAGCCACAGGGCTCCATCTGGTACTTCCCCCAAGATTACCGCCTCGACGAGCACGGAAAGCTGCTGCTGATGGCCCCTAGCATGGACCGCTCCGGGGCGCTAGGCTTCCGCTGCGTGGAAGATGTGAAATAAGCAGAAATTGAGAAGACTGCAAAGCTTGCCACTAAACCCGGTGGTCAGCACTGACCCGCTCGGATAGTCGCGCCCATTGAGACATTGAATGGGCGATACGATTCCGAGCCTAAAAGAGTATTTTGGCTGTGAGTTGGATAATGCGTCCCTCTCGGCCGCCGGTGACTTGTCCAAATTGAAAACCTGACAAT
>DATEGH010000035.1:0-9555 GCA_035280185.1 Terriglobales bacterium | reverse complement strand
AACTTACCCGCTGAAAACACTTGGGTTACCAGAGTGCGCGCAAGTTGCTGATTTTGAGCGCGATCTGGCAGGTCTGCCGCGAAAATGCGGGTACAATATTAAGACTCGTCTGTTATGCAATTTTTCGTTCATCCAGCCTTGCTTGCCCTGCTGGCGCCCAATTTCGCGCAGCTTACCAGAACGTCATTGATCTACATTGCCGCCGTAATCTTCGTGCTCGGCGTGCTGGTCTTTATCCATGAGCTGGGCCACTTTGCCATGGCCAAGCTGTTTGACGTTAAGGTGGAGGTTTTCAGCCTCGGTTTCGGCCAACGGCTCATCGGTTTCAAACGCGGAGAGACGGACTACCGCATCAGCCTGCTGCCAATCGGCGGCTATGTGAAGATGGCGGGCGAGAACCCGATGGAGGAACGCTCAGGCGATCCGCGCGAGTTCATGAGCCATCCGCGCTGGCAGCGATTTCTGATCGCGATTGCCGGCCCGGCGATGAACATCATCCTGGCAATTGCCGTTCTCGCCGGTGTGTTCATGTATCACTACGATTTTCCCGGATACCTCAAGCGGCCAGTGGATGTGGCTTACATGGATCCAGGATCTCCGGCGGAAAAGGCCGGCTTGAAACTGGGCGACCGCATCACGCGCGTACAGGATCTCCAGAATCCCACCTGGGAGCAGTTTCTTCTGAAGGTGAGCATCAATCCCAACCAGCCGGTGAACGTGACAGTGCAGCGCGATGGAAAGAGCTTCAACACCACTCTGGTTCCGCAGGAAAAAGGGCCGGACCGCATCGGTGATGTGGGGCTGAATCCTCCTGAAGTCGTAGGGATGATTGAGCACGGGCCGGCGGAGCAGGCGGGAATCAAGCCGGGCGACGTGCTAGTAGCTGCCAATGGAGTTGCAATCAAAGGTGTGCCAGACCTGCTGAAGATCATGCAGGACGTGAAGTCCAATCCCATGCAACTCAAGATCCTGCGCGATGGTCAGCCTCTGACCATCACCATAACTCCGCAGCTACTTGATACTCCAGGCTCCGCGCAGAAACGCTATCGCTTGGGAATGCTCACGGCGCAGATTGGAACGCTGCCGTTCGGCTCGGCTCTCTCGCACGCCTATGTCGACTGCAAGAACAATTCACTGCTCATCTTCGAACTGGTGGGCAAGATGCTTCAGCGCAAAGTGCCCATCCAGCAGTTCAGCGGGCCCATCGGCATCATGCAGGCTTCAGGCGAAGCCGCCATGGACGGCTGGCCCACGCTGCTGCGGCTGATGGCGCTCATCAGCATCAATTTGGCCGTGGTGAACCTCTTTCCCATACCAATCTTGGATGGCGGGCTGATGCTCATGCTGCTGATTGAAGCCATCATGCGTCGCGACATCAAACAGGAAGTAAAGGAGCGCGTTTATCAGGCAGCGTTTGTTTTCCTGCTCCTGTTTGCCGCAGTCGTGATCTACAACGACGTGGCGAAATCGTTCGGACACTTCTAACGCCGCCGTGACTATCTAACGCTGCTCTGATTTGAAATGGCCTGTGCCGCTTTTTCGTGGCTTACGTTTCGGCCAACATGAGGCAAACCGCTGGCCAGAATTGCGGATCAAAGCACTTACCTGACAGAGCTTTGGCCGTCCTGCTGAGTTGAAAGCTGTGCAGGGTAAGGAGGCCAGTCATGGGCCCGAATCGCAAAGCCACTCTCATCTTGACGATGTTCTTTGCCTGCGCGCTTGTCCCAAGCCTGTCTGCGCAGCAGACTCTTGAGCCCGACCAGCTACCATTGAGTTCGTCGGCTTCCGCCCACGGTGGCTATCTCCGTGTGCCGCCGCGCCTGCTTGGCCCGAACCCTGCGACCGCCGCCGTGGCGGCAGCCCTCGCGCCTGATACGGTGGCCACCTTCAGCGGTTCCTACGTGACCGGCCCCGTAACCGCTCGCCAGCACTGGTCGTTTACGATGATTGGGCACGGCCCATCTCTGGCGGCGACCACGACCATCAACGCGCCCATCATTCCGGTCTCACTGGACCTTCGCAACGCCGACGGAACTCCGCGCTTTGTCAACGGCCATCGTTTGTTCTATGACGTTACGCCGTTCATCGCGCCGCTGCTCGCTTCCCCCATGTTCCAGAATGCAATCTACTCCAGCAGCAGCCGGGCCACCCAATTTCAGGATGCCGTGCAGCGCGCCGAATTCTTTCACAGCGCCCCATCGGGCTGGCATACCCTGCTGAAGCCGGTGGTGAAGGCGAAGCGTGTGATGACTCTGCTGGCCGGCAGCTATAAATTTGCCACTAAGAGTGACGGCTCCTGCTGCGCTTATGTCCTGGTGGACTCCAGCACTTTTGTGGGCAAGCTGCTTCCTCCCAGCACGACGGACACCAAGACCGTGGTAGGCGCTGCTTTGCACGCCGGAAATATCACCACGAAAGACCTGGCTACATTCTTCTTCCCCAATACGTTTCTTTTCAGCGGAACGCAAAATTTCTTTATTGTCGGATTCCATACGTTTCTTTCCGAGCCGGGCAATACCCTGAATGGCAACCGGCAGAAGCAGTTCGTCCTGAATTTCTCCAGTTGGGTGACGCCGTTTGTCTTCTTTGGCGACGCATTTCAGGATGTAACTGCCGTGAGCCATGAAGTGGCCGAAAGCGTCAATGACCCCTTCCTGGGAAACACAACTCCCTGGTGGAAGGCCCCCAACGGCCAATGCCAGAACGTGCTGGAGACAGGCGATGTGGTGGAAGATCTGCCGAATGCGACGTTCCCTGTGGTGCTTAAGGGCAAGGCCTACCATCCGCAGAATGAGGCGCTGCTGGAGTGGTTCGAGCGGCAAAAGCCATCGCACGCTCTGGGCGCCGCGTACAGCTATCCCGACGAAAAACTGCTGATTTCGCTTTCGCCCCTGGAGAAACCGGGCTGCCCGTGAGTTGCGGCGGGTAAACGGCTGCATTGACAGCGGGAAGCACAAATAAGGAGAATTCCTGGTCGTTTCCAGTGCTATCCCTGAGTTCCTCCTTACATGAACTCGATGACATCCATGCTACAACTATCTGAATGAGATCTTTGTACTGCGCTATCTTCTTGCCCTTCATGTTGTTGGCCAGCGCTCACGCGCAATCGCCCAATTCCATTTCAGGTTTGATCCAAAGGGCGAAAAGCGGCGAGGCAGAAGCGCAATTCGAACTTGCTCGTGCATATCAGAATGGGGCTGGCATATCGCAAAGCGATGCTCAGGCTGCGTATTGGTTCTCAAAAGCTGCGGAGCAGGATTATGCAGAAGCAGAGAACAGCTTAGGCGTAGTGTATGCACTAGGGCGTGGCGTTACTCGCGATCATGAGAAGGCCATGCAGTGGTATCGCAAAGCAGCCAACCACGGACTTGTTCGGGCCTACTACAACATCGGCATCTCCTACTACAACGGAGATGGAGTAGATCGGGACTTAGAGCGTTCCTACGCCTTCTTGCTGCTGGCGCAGAGCAAAGGCGACGCTCAGGCGGCCGAGGCGCTTCATCATCTCCATGAAGACCTTCAGGGCGATGTCGGCCCTGCCAAACTTCAGTTGGCAGAAATGCTGGAATCGGGCGATGAAGTGCCGCAGGACATTCAGGGCGCGATCAAAGGCTATATGGAGCTGGCAGGCTCTGGTCCCAAGGATACTTTCTCCTATGCTCAGCCTTATCGCCAAGCGCAATTTCATTTGTGCCAGCTTTACCTTGAAGGCAAAGGAGCGCCCAAGGATTATGCGCAAGCCAGAGAGCGCTGCAAGAAAGCAGCCAAATACGGTTTGTATTCGGCAGACTTCGTCCTGGGAAGAATGGCGGCAGAAGGGGTCGGTCAAGAGAAGAACCTGAAGAAAGCTGCGGAGTACTATCAAGATGCAGCGGTTGGTCTGTTCCCCGACGCGTTTCTTCAGTTGGCCAATTTGAAGCTTGAATCAGGCGCGCATCAGGACGCAAAAGAAGCATATTTCTGGCTGTATGTGGCTCAGACGGAAAAGATCCCCAGGGCGGATGCGATCTTGCCGAAGGCTGCAGGATCTCTGAATGAGAAAGAAATCGCTTCAATTCAGAAGCAGGCACAACAATGGCTTATGTTGGGACCGGTTAAACTGAAGCCGCGAATTAAGTAGCGTTCCCTGCTTGCTTGGCGGCAAATGCAAATGGATGAGATCATTGTTTCGCCGCCCCATCACAATCCATGAAGATCACCGATTGCCACATCCATATCCAGCCGGTTGAGATGTTCAAGGCCGGGCCGCTGGAGGTGATGAAGAAAGCGCGCGGCCACTATGAAGATGTCCTGGAATACTGCCGCTCACCCAAAGCCCTGCTCAAATATCTTGATTCGATAGGCATCGAACGCGCGGTTCTGATCAACTACGTGGCCCCGGACACGATGGGGTTCACGCACGAGGTGAACCAGTGGGTGACGGATTACTGCAAAGAGAATCCACGACGGCTGCTCTCCTGCGGCAGCGTTCATCCGCGCCACAGTCTGAGCGTCGAAAAAGACATGGACAACATCGTGCGGCTGGGGATCCGGCTGATCAAGATTCATCCGCCGCATCAGCTTCTCTACGCGAATGACTATCTGAACGGCGTGAAAGAACTGGAGACGATTTATCGCGCGGCGGAAGCAAACGGGATTCCGGTGATGGTGCACACCGGGACCTCAATCTTTCCGGCAGCGCGCAACAAGTATGGCGATCCTATCTACCTCGACGATGTAGCAGTAGATTTTCCCAAGCTGCGGATACTGATGGCGCACGGCGGCCGGCCGATCTGGATGCAGACGGCATTCTTCCTGCTGCGCCGGCATCGCAACGTGCACCTGGACATCAGCGGTATACCGCCCAAGCTGCTGCTCACCTACTTCCCCCGGCTGAAGGAGATCGCGCACAAAACGCTCTTCGGCACAGACTGGCCCAGCCCCGGGATCCCGGACATCAAGCAAAACCTGGATCAGTTCCGCGAGCTTGATCTTCCGGAGGACGTGAAGCAGCGGATCCTGAGCGGGACGGCGCTGGAGATCTGGCCAGAGTAGAAAAAATGAGACGCAGTTGGGCCGCGTCTCTATGGCTTATGCGCGTTGTGCGGAGTTCAAACTGTAGCGCGTCTGCCTGCCACAAGGTGCCAGATCAGCGCGATCACGGCGAGGACCAGCAGCAGGTGAATCAATCCGACCGTCACGTGGAAGGCAACAAAGCCCAGGATCCACGCGATGAACAGGATGATCGCTAAGAGTAAAAGCATCTCAGCCTCCAATCTCGTTTAAGGATGTTGCAAGTGAGATGGAGCGGCTGCGCCGGTTGTTGCACGGGTCGACTGCGGCAAAAATTCTTTTAGAGGGCAACCTTCGCAACGAGCAATGCTGCGGCAGGATTCATTTCCCACGCGCACAATCAACGCATGCAGCTCGTTGTAATGCTGCGCAAGCTGCTGCCGCGCCATGCGGCTCATGCGCGATTCGGGATGACGCGGATCGACGCCGGGCTGCGCGACTGCGAGCGACTCCGGTACGGCGCCGGTGATTGCCTGCTCGATGAGCGCGCGAATTTCTTCGTAGCCGGCTTTGGGGCTGATGATGCCGTGCCGCTCCAGGATTCGGCGCGTGTAGGCGTCCACGACGAACACAGGATGATTGCCGGCGTAGAGCAGGATGGAGTCGGCGGTCTCCGGTCCTACGCCGTTCAAAGCCAGGAGCTCGGCGCGGAGTTGCGCGGTCGGCTGGGAAAACATGCGGTCGAGAGCTCCGGAATAGCGCGTATCGAGATAACGGATGAAGTTTTTGAGTCGGAGCGCCTTCTGGCGGAAGTAGCCGGATGAACGGATCAGCCGCTGCAATCGGGCCAGCGGCAGTTCGCGCATGGCGCTGAGATTCAAAGCACGAGCGCGACGCAGGTTCTGCATGGCTCGTTCTACGTTGGTCCAGTTGGTGTTCTGAGTGAGATAGGCGCCGACGATCACTTCAAAGCGCGACTGCGCCGGCCACCAGTTCTGCGGGCCGTAACGGGAAAGGAGAGAGCGGTAATATCGGATGATCGGCTGATCGGGGGATCGGGAGATCAAAGAATTGCCACAACTGCCAAAATTGCCAAACATTGAAAATTGATATCAAGAACCTGTCAGGGGAGAAGCACATCAACGGCAATGAGCGTGCCGGCCTGGCTCATTAGGTTTCTTCAGATCACCCGATGGACCGACCACCCGACCACCCGATACTACACTTTGCTCTGGTATTGCGCCTGCATGTCGCAGGACTCGCGGCAGGGGCGGCAGTAGTACTGGCCGTCCTCGCAGAGGCGGACTTCGTACTGGCCGCGGCAGAGCCAGCAGTATCGAATGCAGGTGCATTGCCGCTCCACCTGGTCGCACAAGACGCAGACAAATTCCTTGGCCATGCGCGCAGCATAGCGCGAGGAAATCACGGCGCGCAAATTACCAAGGGAATGTAGCGGCTTTTGTAGGCCGGATGCTCTAGGCGCTTCGCTCCAAAACCGGGAGCTGCGCGCCAGCCTTCGGCAGAGTGGTACGGGCGGCTGAACACGGCACGTTTCTGCAATGACCACTAACGGCGGTTTCAATTTTGCCGTCAGAAACAAGAAGGCGTCCTTTCGGACGCCTTTATATCGTATGTTATATCGTTTTACGAATCAAAAATCACTGATTTACAGGGATTTTGATGATTTTCTTCTGAATCGCATAAGTCACGAGCTGCGCCTTGTTGTGAATATCGAGCTTGCGCATGAGGTTGAACTTGTGCGCTTCCACGGTCTTCACGCTCAGCCCGAGGATCACCGCGATCTCCTTCACCGAGTTCCCCTCCGCCAGCAGCTTCAGGATCTCCCTCTCCCTGGGCGTCAGCGTTGATATCCGCGGCCGCATCCTGGTATCCCTCACGCGCGACCGGAAGTCCTCCACCAGCTTGCCCAGCACCTGCGAGCTCAGATACTTCCCGCCTTTGTACACATCGCGGACGGCGCTCAGCAGTTGTGGCGCGGGCGTATCCTTCAGCACGTAGCCTGACGCGCCGACTTCCAGGCACTGCACCAGGTAATCCTCATCTTCATACATCGTCAGAAACAGGATTTTCGTCTCGATGCGGTTCTTCTTGATCTGCCGCGCCGCCTCAAATGACGACAATCCCGGCATCCCGATATCCATCAGCACGATGTCCGGCCTCAGCTCGCGCGCTTTCTCCACGGCATCGCCGCCATCGGGCGATTCGCCCACAACTTCAAAATCGCTTTCCGTCTCAAGCAGCCGGCGGACGCCCTGGCGAAACAGCGTGTGATCATCTACCAACAAACATTTAATCTTCGGCATAGGGGGAGTTCCTCTTCAATTTTTAATTCGGCCATGCCCTGGCTTGCGCCACGGCCTGTGCCAGCGGACGTTCAACTGTTGAAACCGGCTCGCCCGCGGGCACCGTTATTTCAATGCGCGTTCCTTTTCCTTTGGCGGAGATCACGCGCGACACCCCGCCCAACATCGCAATTCGTTCCTTAATCCCGGCCAGCCCAAACGACTGCCGTTCCTTGTTCGCTCCCGACTTTGTCTGGATCCCGACTCCATCGTCTTCCACCAGCACGTGCACCATCTTGTTCTCGCGCGCCACCTGCACCGTGACGTTTTTCGCCTGAGCATGTTTCGCCACGTTGTGCAGCGCTTCCTGCACCACGCGATAAATCGCCTGCTCGGTCCCCGGCGCCAGCCGGCCAACGTCGTCCGCAATCAGCACGCGCGCTTTCACGCCTGTGCCCTTGGCCAGGTCTTTGGCCTCTTTGCGGATCGCGGCCACCAGCCCTAGTTCTTGTAGCACTAACGGTGAGAGCTTGCCAATAATCCTTCTGATACCTTCAATCGTCCGGTCTACCACTGCCACGGTTTCGCGGATCTTGGTCTTCACGTTCCGCTGCGTGATGCCGCTCTCCATCATTCCCAGGTACAGGCGGATCACCATCAGCGCCTGCCCGGTTTCATCGTGCAGCTCGCGGCTGATCCTCTTCCGCTCTTCTTCCTGCACTCGCAGAAGGTGGCCGGAAAGTTCTGCAATCCGCTGCTCGCGCTCGCGTAACGCGTCGGTCATCTGGGCGCGTTCAATCGCCAGCGCCGCGCGATCACTGATGGCCCGCATCAACTCTCGTTCCGTGGGCAGCCACTCATAAGGCTTGTTGAACCCGATCGCCAGCACGCCAATGGTTTCGCCTTCAGCTTTCAGCGGCACGCCCCATAGCGACTTCGCTCGCGCTCGCACTGCCGGCGCCAGATTCGTGGCTTCCGCGCTCGTGTCCAGGATCATCGAAGGCTCGCCCGTGACGGCGATCTTTCCCGCAAAGCCTGTGCCCAGCGTGACGTTCGAGTCCTCCGGCACCGCGCCTTCCATCCCTACCGAATACGCGACTTTCAATTGGTTGCGGTCCAGGTCCCGCAGCAGTACTGCTCCGATGGATGCCTGGAAAGTTCGCGTCGTAATTTCCAGGACTTTTTGCAGCAGCACGCTCAAGTCTTCCGCCGCCAGCTCCGCATCCAGTAATGAGAGCAGCGCATTTGATTCCAGCGTCTTCGCGTCAAAGTACGCGCCGGAAATAATCACGAATGAGACGGACGAAAGCATCTCCAGCGCCGCTTTGGCTTCCGCTTCGCGCTCCGGAAACAGCCCGGGTAAATATGGATCGCACGAGAGCAGATACAGCTCCAGGCACCGTGCTACCGCCCGCGTATTCACCTGCAGCTTGGAAAGCCGCGTGGCAAAGTACTGCAGGTTCTCTTCAAATCCGGGAAAATCGTCGTGGCAGAAAAATTCGCACCCGGCGGCGGGCGTCAGGCGCTCCAGCGCGGAAAGGATCCGCCCATCGAAGCCGAATTCCTCGGTCAGCTTCTCACGCCATGAATGGGTTATGTCCGGGAAGTAGGGCTTTAACGCCTGAGCTACTTCAACAATCAGCTCTCGCGATGATTCCTTAAACGGCGGTACTGCTGTCACTCGACTTCTTCCTGTACTGCGGGGTTCGTACTCGACTGTGCTGCTGGTCTCTTGCTTAGAATTCTGACTTGCTGCTGCTGGTTTTCTAAGGTCCGACTAATCAGTTTTGCTTTTCCGATCACCCGATGACCCGATCTACCGATTCTCCGATCCGTGTAATCTGCGTTGATCAGCGGTAAGGTGTTGCTCTTCCTGAGATGCTAACCTTTTGATCAGACGCCTCTTACCAGCCTTTTGCCCTACGCAGCCTCAAGGCCTTACTTGTAAGGTATTTTACCCGAACCAACCCTGAATGTGAACTATATAGTTAGTATATTTCTCGCCAGCAGATTAAAACCTTAGGGCATGTCCAAATGATTGAATTGATTGCGCTTTCCCGGCTCCGATCAGTGTTCTCTGTGTTAATCAATGGGTGAGTTTGGGGATTTTCCTGCTCAATCCTGAGCAGAGTCGACCGCGGAACGAGCGAGGCGCAGGTTTAGGGGTGATCTCGGTGGGGCAGAACCAATTCAGCCGCGAAGGACGCGAAAGGCAGCCGAAGGAGCTTTCGACCCCGCCGACATGTCCTCCACCCATAAC
>DATEGH010000034.1:0-7116 GCA_035280185.1 Terriglobales bacterium | reverse complement strand
GCTTTATGCCCCGACTGAAGTCGGGGGCCGGCACGACTCAAGTCATGCCCTGACACTTCCCGCTGCTGATGGAAGATTGTTCAGTAGTTCAGGTTGAAGTTGAGCACGTTCCAGTAGAGCGCAAACCAGAGGAAGCCCAGGCAGGCCAGCACAAGAACGAAATTCCAGACTTTGGAGAACCACCAGAAGTTGTTATCGCGCCAGGAGCGCAACCAGGCGATGATCACCAGGATTGTCCCCAGCGCGCCGAGCACGCCGGCGATCTGCGTGATGTGGATGCGCAGGTCGGTTTTCTCGCTCAGTACGCCTGGGCTGTCGGAAGAGAGCGTTAAGGCGAGCGCGACGACGAAGATGATATCGAGCGCGCAGACCAGGCGAATCCACAGCCGGCCCTGCTGCGTGGCGGGCTGAATCTCCAGCCGATGATGATAGTGCCTGCGCACGAAAGCGCCGACCGGCCAGAGAACGAGTGTGAGAGCCATGATCGCGAGCGCGCAAACGATGATGGTCTGATTCACCAGGCTGTTGTTGGCCAGAGTGGCGCGCTGGTACACGACGGCAGGGAAGCTGGGGACAAGCTGGAGCCGGCCGTGATCGTCGCGGCGGAAGGCCAGCAGGTCCTGTCCGTTGACGGCGCGATAGAGAAGAGGACTAATCTCCTGCCAGGTTTTGAGTTCGCCGTTGAAATCCTTGAGCGGCTCGACTTTGATTTTGCCTTCCGACTGCGGCGTGACCACTACCTGGTCAAGCATGTTGGCCACCTTCAGCAGGTTGGTTTCTGAGCGGCGGCTGGAGATGTAATGTCCGGCGACGCTCGCGGCATCCTGCGCGGCATTGGCTGGCGCTTGCGCTACGGGTGGCTGATAAGGAAAGTAGCGATCGAGGAAGTGGTTCCAGAGCGCGGTGCGCGGGCTGATGGAGCCTTTGCCGGCGCTGTTGTAGGAGACGAAGAATCCCAGGTTGGCGTCGCGCACCAGGTGGAGATCGCTGTGGAAGTAGATGGTGTCACCGCCGTGGCCGATGATGCGGTGGCTGTTGCGCGACTCTTCGTAGAAGCCCAGACACATGCCGTCGAGCGCGGGGACAAGGCCGAACTGGCGCGAGTGCATCATGCGCGCGGTTTCGGGACGAAGAATCTGAGCGTTGTCGTATTTTCCGTCCTGAAGGTGGGCGATCATGAAGCGCGCGAGATCGTCTGCCGTGGCGGAGAGAGCGCCGGCGGGAGCTTCTCCAACAATTTCGAACGGCTTAGGCTTGCCGCTGCCGAGGTTGTAGCCCTGAGACATCAGCGGCTTCAACTCGGCGGGAAGCGGCTGCGCGAAAGTGGAGTGTTCCATGCCGAGCGGCTTGAAGATGTTTTCCTGGACGTAATCGTTGAAGGGCTTGCCGGAAACGCGTTCTACGATATAGCCGGCCAGCGCAGCGCCGTAATTGGAGTAGGCAGGCGTTGTTCCTGGCGGGAAGATGCGCGCAGGCATGTGTCGCACCAGATGCTCGCGCAGCGTGGCCATGGGTGAGCCTTCGGCGTTGATCAGATCTTTGACTTGCTCTTCAAATCCTGGCGTGTGCGTCATGAGATGGCGCAGCGTGATGGGCTGAGGGAAAGTTGCCGGAATTTTGAAGTCGAGGTATGAGTTGACGTCTTTATCGAGATCGAGCTTGCCCTGCTCCACCAACTGCATCACGGCGGTCCAGGTAAAGAGCTTGGAAATGGAGCCGGGACGAAAGAGCGTGGCGTCAACGCTGACGGGAGTTTTCTTTTCCACGTCGGCGTAGCCATAACCCTTGGCGGCAAGCACGCGTCCATCTTTCACGACCAGCACCACAGCGCCAGCGATGTTCTCGCGCGCCAACTGCATGGGCATGAAGCCGTCGAGGAACGCTTCAACGTCGGCCGCGGTAATCTCATGGCGAGGCTGAGGGACGGTGGCTTCCGCAGGCGCAGGCTTTTGCGGCGCCGGCGGCGCGGGCGTGGGCCGCTGGGCGTGAATGGAGAGCGATGCGAAGAGAAGCGCAACGATGATGCGTTTCGTCATGGTGAAGGGTGGTGAAAAAGGACGGGAAAGAATAACAGAATCGGGTGATCGGGACATCAGGTGATCGGGGGATCGGAAAAGCATAAGCCTACCGCAGAGTACGCAGAGGGCGCAGAGGAATTCAGAAGCAAGTCTCGCCGCTGATTGACGCAGATGAACGCAGATCAGCGGCTTCCCTCGCCAGAGCTCTTCCGCCAGCTGTCGAGAAAATCTTTGGGTGTTTCGGGAGGCGCTAGCAATGGATGTTCACGATAGATCGGCTCCATAACGAGGAAAAACAGTTGTCCTAGGATTTGGGCCATTCGTGTTTGAAAGATTTTGTACTCCTCATCGGAGCATCTCGCCTCAACAATCCTGAGTGACTGCATAAGCAAATCGTGGGCTTCGCTGATGCACCCCAGTGCACTCTTCGCGATCGCTTCATCTTTAATCATCGTGGATATTTTCGCTCAGCCATTGAGATAGGGCCAATTGCGCTTGTAGCCTCCCATTCGGCTTGCCCATTTGGCTCAAGGGAGTGGTCAGGGTTGAGCATAGAGATTCAGCATTCGAGCAACCTCTCGCAGGCGACGATCGCGAGTCCAGAGCAGAGATCCCGCGAGTAACGCCGAGCTCAACAGGTGAGCGTCAATCCAGCCGATCCCACGGCCCATGAGGCGATGCCGCTCAATCAGCATCATTACCTCCTCATGACCAGCTATTGCCACGCGTGGAAGGCGTTGAAGCAGCAGCAGCACTTCAGACCGGCGACGCAGGGACCCGCAAGCCAATTCGCCGATGATGAATGGATGGCATTCCACTTCTCCACGGTTGAGCAGGCCGCTGAGCGCAGGGTCACTTCGCCGCAAATGGTCAACCCAGACCGAGGTGTCAACCAGCATGAACACGGGAGGTACGCGATTGCGGCCGGCGCCGGCGGATTCGGCGAATGCCTGGTTCGCTCCCGCCCAGCGCGGCTAAACGACGGGCGCTCTCGCGGGCGATGAGAGCTTCCAGACCAGCCCGGACAATGGCGGTCTTCTCGGAGATGCCACTCAGTTGAGCCGCTTCCTGCAGCAAGCGGTCATCAATATTGAGGGTAGTTCTCATATGCATCAGGATGCATCAAACATGCATACGAGTCAAGCGGCCGGTCATAGACCGGAAGAATCGGGGTCCTCGGGAATGCGGTTCACCGCAAAGGACGCAAAGAGCGCAAAGGAGAAACGGGCAGAGGCAAAAACAGGTCTCACCGCAGAGTACGCAGAGTGCGCAGAGGGATCGGAATGGGGCTCACCGCAAAGAGCGCAAAGGAACGCAAAGAGACATCAGTTAACCACAGAGCGACGCAGAGAGCGCAAAGGTAAGACGAGCGAAGGCAAATCCTACCGCAGATTAGCGCGGAGGATTGCGGATCATGCGACCAGCAGTGGTATCCGATCGGGTTCGATAATGCAGGCATCGTGAGAAAAAATTACGAGCCTCTGCTGGCCGCCCAAGGTAAGTCATTGAGATTTCATGCATCAGCTTTGGCCCACCATTTGCATTGATTGTGTAGGTAGCCGGTCCCGCTGGCAGAGCACGGGGGAGCAGTTCGTTTGCAACCAAGAACTTTCAAGAGCGGAGATACCGCCCCAGTTTCAGGCCTCTATCTCAGTTATCATTCCTCCCAAGGCGAGTGCGACGAAATCTTTATTGAGCAAAGCAGAGTGTTCCCCTGGTGTGTGAAGTGTCTGCGTGAGATCAGCTTCAAGCTGCTGGTTGCGGCAAAGCAGCTTCCTCAAGAGAAGGGATGATCCTCGTCAGCGGTTGAAAGCGCAATGGCTGAGAGTGGCGCCCGAGGACCTGGATGAGCTCTCGCGCCACCGATCTTGCCGCCGGCATCTCAGTTAGCACTATCGTGCCATTCCTAAAATATTCCCTGAAGGAACTTAGAGCGTCGGCGATCCTGAACCAGAAATCCTCGAGAAGACTGGTGAAGGATTCGCAAGCCTGCGTAGAAGACGCTAGAAAGATAGTGGCCAGATCAGCCGCTATCCGAGAGCGCGTTCGACTGTACGGGGACACACGCCGCCAGAGGAGTTAGCGCGCGACCAGTTCGGTCTTCTACCTAACCTAGCGGGACGGCTGTTTGGGCTGGCGTGGGCCTTTGCGGCGCGGAAAAGCAAAACCTCACCGCAGACGGCGCAGAGAGCGCAGAGGAAATCAGAAGGAAGCATCGCCACAGATTGACACTGATTGAACGCAGATATCAGCGCGGCTGCCTCAGGCCTTTCGCCATTAAAGATCACCGAGCCGGAGATCCGAGAGTTGATAGTACAGCGGGTGCAGCGAGCGGCGGAGCGTCTGCGGAAGACTTTTGCGGCGGACGGTTCTTAGTAGGCCTTGCATTTTTCATGCGCTCCACTGACGCTGCGCGCTGGCCTTCGGCAGTATGGAAGAAAATCTTTTTATTCGTTTACCTGGTATTTAGGCGTCGGCTCACGGTGCTCGCCTCGCGACATACCTGGCTATTTTCGGTCGTCCCTGGCGGGACTCTGACCGTGCAGTGGAGACGCGCAACAAAATCGGCCAGAATGGGTTTGCAGTTAAGCCGTCCCAGGACGGGGAAGATAAGATATTTGAAAATTGAGCAAATGGCAAATGGCAATTAGCAACTGGCTCATAAAAACCAGGATCTCCGAGCAGGGTAAGATTGTGAGCTCTGGCCGGCTGTAGGGAATGGGATCACCCTGGGATGAGATGAGCTAAGTTCTTTGTTTGATGGGATGATGGGATGGGGTACCGCCTGCATCGGGTGATCGGGCAAAAACCTATTGCCAGAATCGCCGAAATTGCCAAAATTGACGATTGAAGCCGGAACCGCAAAGGACACAGAGATCGCAGAGGGAAGAAGAAAGCTGGGGCCCCCCTGCCCTCCTGATCCCACGATCTAAAGGACTTACCGCGTGGTATCCCAATCGGCTTGATCGCTACGATTGCAGCTTGTTCAGGTAGTCGATGATTTCCTGGCTGGTCCAGTTGACCGGGCCGATGAACTTGCGGCGGATGGTTCCGGAGGCGTCGATGATGAAGGTCTCCGGCCAGCCGGTGGTACCGTAGATTTCGCTGGCTTTCTGGTCGGGATCGCGGACGGTGAGCAGGTCAATATTGTACTGGCGCAGGAAGCGATGGTAGGCGGATTCGTCCTCATCAATGCTGACGGCCAGAACGGTGACCTTGGGGCCCATCTCTTTCTGAAGACGGACCAGCGACGGCATCTCTTCCACGCAGGGGACGCACCAGGTGGCCCAGAAGTTGAGGATTACCAGCTTGCCGCGATAGTCGTGCAGGGAGACGGTGCGATCAGCATCGCGGACGGTGAAATCCATGGCTTTATCGCCGATCATGCGCGGGCTTGGGCCGGTGTTGCAGCCGGAAAAGCCGGCCGTTACGAAGGCCAGCAATGCCATAATAAGAAAGCGCTTGGATTTCACAGCCCTATATTAACCCGACTTTGACCAGCTCAGCCCATCCAGAAGTAACGGTTCAGGTGATTGTTCCCGCCCGCAACGAAGAAGATTGCCTGGGACGGTGCCTGGAATCGCTGGTGAGCCAGCAGGGAATTGACTTCGCGGTGACGGTGGTGGACGACAATTCGACCGACCGGACGTATGAGATCGCAGCGTCGTTTCCGGGCGTGCGAGTGGTTCGGGCGCCGGAGCCGGGCCCTGGCGTCAGCGGCAAGTGCAATGCGCTGATCGCGGGTGCACGCAACGCTTCTGCCAAGTGGCTGCTGTTCACCGATGCCGACACGTACCACTATCCGGGATCGCTGGTCAGGGCGGTGCGGGAAGCGGAAGAGCGCGGGGTTGATCTGCTCTCCTACTCGCCAGAGCAGGAGACTGGATCACTGGCCGAAGAAGCGCTTCTGCCAGTGGTCTTTGCCGAGCTGGTTCGAAAGTACTCGCCGGAGCGGATTAGCGATCCTGCCGATCCAGCGGTGGCTGCGAACGGGCAGTACATCCTGCTGCGGCGGGTAGCCTACGAAGAGCTGGGAGGCCATTGCGCAATCGAGGCTAACATCCTGGAAGACATTGAGTTAGCCAGATTGTTTAAAGTTTCTGGGCATAAGATATGGTTCCGGTATGGAGCCGGTTTGGTGCGGACTAGGATGTATCGCAGCTTTAAAGCAATGGTTGAAGGCTGGACGAAGAACCTGGTGCTGCTGTTTCCCAATCCTCGGCGATTGGCGGTGCTGCGGGGCTGCGAGTTCGTGGGAATTATCGGATTGCCGGTGGCAGGAATCACTCTTATGTCCGGTGGTCGGACAGCAATCGGTTTAGCGTTGATGAGTTCGGGCATTCTCCTTTACGCCAACTTCCTGCGGCGCATCCGCAGAGCTCACTTCCCTTGGAGAGCTAACCTGCTGAGTTTGTTTGGATTACCGCTTTTTGTGTTACTTCTGGCGCGCTCGTACATCCATTCCAGTGTACGCGGCGCGGTACAATGGAAAGGGCGAAAGTACTCTTATTCAGAACCCAAATCTGCTTCGGCCTCATCCATTAATCAATCCAGGTAACGAGCTGATCCCGAATGGTCTACCTAACACGCAAGGCAGAGTTTTCCGCCTCACACTACTATCACAATCCTGAGTTCAGCGCCGAAGACAACCAGCGGATCTTCGGCAAGTGCAACAATCTAAACGGTCACGGACACAATTACACGCTTGAAGTCACGGTGAAGGGCCAGGTGGATGCGCAGTCAGGATTTGTCGTAGACCTGAAGGAGCTCAAGGAGATAATGAATCGCGAGGTGCTGGAGGCGCTGGACCATCGCTTCCTGAACAAAGAATTGCCGGAGTTCAGGAGCACGATTCCAACCACCGAAAATTTGGCGATCAACATTTGGGGCCGGCTGGAGCCAAAGCTGCGGATTGCGCGGCTGCATCGCATCAGGCTTTACGAAACTCCCGATCTGTTTGTGGACTTCTACGGAGAACAATGAAGGCGTATCTCACAAGGCGATATTGGTTTTCCGCATCGCATCGGCTGCATTGCGATGAACTATCGCCGGAAGCGAACCGCGAAATCTACGGCAAGTGCAATAACCCGCACGGACA
>DATEGH010000033.1:0-8389 GCA_035280185.1 Terriglobales bacterium | reverse complement strand
CTTTGGCCACGAGAATCTCAATCTATTAACGGAATTCAAAAGAGTTGTGCCGACCACAGAGAACCTGTGCATCGCGCTCTTCAACAAACTCGATGCTGGGTTTCATCTGGCCCGGACAGAAAAAGTCCGTGTGGAAGAGACTATGCTCAACTCGTTTGAGTATGCCGGAGGAAGGGAAGTGCGACACTAAGAGTTGGCCGTGAGCGCAGGATTTGCCGTGAAGAAAGTCTTTGATCAACCCGACCTTGAAACTGTCTCGACGCAGGATTTGCTGCGCGAGCTGTTGGTGCGACTGGGCGAGGACCCCGACCGTGACGGACTGCTGAAGACGCCGGAACGCATGCAGAAGTCGCTCGAGCATCTGACTCGGGGTGACAAGGAAGATGCCGACCGTGTTCTCAATGGAGCGCTGTTTACCGTCAGCTATGACGAGATGGTGATCGTGAAAGATATTGAGATGTTCAGCCTTTGCGAACACCATCTGCTGCCGTTCTTCGGCAAAGTGCACGTGGCATATATTCCGAATGGCAAAGTTGTGGGGCTGAGCAAGATCCCTCGCGTGGTTGATATTTTTGCGCGGCGGTTGCAAGTTCAGGAACGGCTCACAGTGCAAATTGCCGAAACGATTCAAAGGGCGATTCAGCCCCAGGGTGTGGGCGTTGTGATTGAAGCGCGCCATCTGTGCGTGATGATGCGGGGAGTGGAGAAGCAACATTCATCGGCAGTGACCTCGCATATGCTCGGCAGTTTCCGAGAGTCCAAGGAGACGCGCGAGGAATTCCTTTCGTTGATCCGCAACGGCAAGAACGGAAGCGCGTTCTAAATGCCGGCTGCCCGGCCGCGAGTGGTTGTGATCACCGGAGGCAGCCGCGGCATTGGTTTGGCTACTGCTAAGGTCTTTGCAGCCCAAGGCGATCAGGTAATCATCAGCGGCCGCGACGCCGGAAGGCTCAAATCTGCTGCGAAACAAATCCGATCGGAATATCGAGTGGACACGCTTGTCTGCGATGTCAGAGAGACGGCCTCAGTGGAACATGCTCTCCAGCGGATCAGCAGCCGCTACGAGAAGATAGACGTCCTGTTCAACAACGCCGGGGTCGCGCATGCTCTTTCACCCGTGGAAAAACTTTCAGTTGAAACCTGGCGGGAAGTGATTGAGACGAATCTCACCGGAACGTATCTTGTGACTCGCGCCGCGCTGCCGCTGATGAGCACTGGGTCGAGCATCGTGAACAATTTGTCCATCGCGGCCGTGCAGCCTTTCTCAGGCATGTCGGCCTACAACGCGGCAAAGTTTGGCGCGCTTGGCTTCACCAAAGCTTTGCGTGAAGAGTTGCGAGAGAAGGGAATTCGCGTCATTGCGCTTTTGCCCGGCGCAACTAACACCGAAATCTGGCAGCAGTTCTGGCCCGAAGCGCCGCGGGAAAAGATGATGAAGGCTGAAACAGTCGCTGAGGCTATTCTTCATGCAGTTTCCGCTCCGCCGGAAGCGTCGGTGGAAGAATTGATGATCGGGCCGACCGCGGGTGTACTGTAGGCGCGAATATGGCCAACAGAACTGTAACCATCAGCCCGAGCCGCGTAAATCAGTGCCAAAAGCCTGCCGGATGGCTGGGTCGCTTCGTGTTGTGGAACATGAACTCGCGGCATTCGAAGGTCACAGACTGGGGCTTGTCGCACATTTCAATAGGGAAGCGCGAGACCATTCTCGACGTGGGCTGCGGCGGCGGCCGAACCGTCACCAAGCTGGCCGCGATCGCGAGCGAAGGGAAGGTCTACGGCATCGATCACTCCGCTGCCAGCGCAACATTCGCCAGGAAATTAAACCAGTCATCGATTGCAGCCGGCCGCGTCGAAATCCAGGAAGCATCTGTATCTGAGCTGCCGTTTCCAGAGAACACGTTTGATCTCGTCACTGCCGTGGAAACACATTTCTGGTGGCCTGATGTGCCTGGCGGCATGAGCGAAATCTTGAGAGTTCTGAAGCCCGGAGGCACACTCATTATCATTGCGGAAATCTACAAGGGAGCAGATACGGCGACGGCAAGGCTGTCAGAAAAGTATGCGCCAGTATCAGGCATGAAGATGTTGAGCGTCGATGAACATCGCGAACTCTTCGCGAATGCCGGTTACTCTGATATCCAGGTAGTTGCCGAATCGGCTAAAGGATGGATTTGCGCGATCGGCAAAAAAGCAGGTAATTCTTAAAAGTGAATTTGAAACCATGCGAATCGCAGCAGGCCTCGTCAGTAATCTTCAAACGAGTAATAGCGCTTACGCGTCGGCAACAACTTGATGAAAAGCACTCCAGCCACAAAGCCTCCCACGTGTGCCCAGAATGCGATTCCACCGCCGGTTTCTTTTGAATAAGTGATGGCTGTGGCCGCGCCGCTCAGGAACTGCACAATGAACCAATAGCCCAGCACCAACCAGGCCGGCAGCCATAGAATGAAGAAGCCAAACCAGGTCAGCACCCGTGCCGAAGGATACAGCAGGAAGTAAGCGCCCATTACGCCGGCAATTGCGCCACTGGCGCCGACGCTGGGTACCTGAGAGTTCAAGTTGAAGATGAAATGAGTAATGCTGGCGATAAGTCCGCAAACAAGATAGAAGATCAGATATCCGAAGTGGCCCAGCCGGTCTTCGACGTTATCACCGAAGATGAACAGTGCCCACATATTGAAGATCAGGTGCAGCCAGGAAGCGTGCAGAAACATGGAACTGAGAAAGGGAACCAGCGCATATCCCGCAGGAACAGCTCCGGCCAGCCAGGCATTCACGTGATACGGAGTGAAGCCGAACTGGTTCACAAATCCGGCGCGGGAATGTGGTGCCAGCGACAGCTCAAACAGGAAAGCCAACACGTTGAGCGTGATCAGAAAATAATTGATGAACGGCGTCGTGGATTTGGGCGCGTCGTCTCGGATGGGAATCATCGGCTGGCCGCTTCAATGATTATCATGCTTGATGAAGGGGAACTTGCTCAAGTGGACGGAGTCCTCATCGTCAACAAGCCGCAAGGCATGACGTCACATGACGTCGTCGCGCGCGTGCGGCGCATCATCGGCGAAAAATCCGTCGGCCATCTGGGAACGCTCGATCCTATGGCGACTGGTGTTCTTCCGCTCGTGACCGGCCGATTTACGCGCCTGGCGCAGTTCTACAATGATGCCGATAAGCGCTACGAGGGACGCATTCGCTTCGGCTGGGCGACCGATACTTACGATTCGGATGGCGAGCCCGCAACTCCGGAGCAGCCCGTGGGCTTTACCATCGAGCAGTTGCGCGAGGCTGCGCGCGAGTTCACGGGAAAAATCGAACAGTTTCCACCACCGTTCTCTGCCAAGAAAATAGCCGGAGTCCCTGCATACAAATTGGCGCGCAAAGGACATGAAGTCGCGCTGGAACCGAAGCAAGTGGAGGTCAAGGAATTTGAGATCACGGAATGGGATGGGGCCGAAGCATCGTTCCGCTCTTGGGTGAGTTCAGGAACATATCTCCGTTCTCTGGCTCATGATCTGGGCAAGAAGCTTGGTCCAGGCGCGCATCTTTCGCAGCTCACAAGAACCGCCGTGCGCGAGTTCACGCTGGATCAAGCTCATTCGCTGGAAGAGGTTGAGCAGGCGGTGCGGGAGGGCGCGCTGGAGAACTGCTTTATCCATCCGCGTCTTGTCCTACCAGAGTTTCCCGCAGTGACCGCGCCGGCCGAGAGCATTGCGCGCCTCAGGAACGGCGGCGCTGTGAACCTTCCGGAATTCACCAAAGCAGCAACGGTGCGGGTTTTCGCCGGTCAACGCGAACTGCTCGCCATTGTACGCCGTGTGGCCGGAACGTTGTTTCAACCAAAAATCGTGCTAAAGAGCAGCTAAGGCTCTTCCGGGCTTGGATTTGCACCACATATCCTTGTGCTTGATTATGATCAAGTGGGGATTGGCGACATCTAGCGGCGTTCCATCTTTGGTGAAGTGCACTTGTACCACGTACTTCTCGCCGGCTTCGGCAGGGAAACTCCCAAGGGATTTGAAGATATATTTATCTGTGAATTTGCACCCACAGCCGTTGGGAATAGAGCCCCACTGAATGATGTGTCCATTGTCCCAGACTGTCCAGTCCGCCCGAAGCAACGGATCGTCAGTACTGCAGTACTTTAAGTCCAGCGGTCCCGCTGTGACGCCCATCATGCACGTCAGCTGCATGAACGGAAGTGGTTTCTCTACCTGAACCATGATGTCATACCATTGCTTCCCAACAGGAAACTCCGGGGTTCGGACTCTTCCGACCGCAAGTGACACGGGCATATACACGGCGGAGTACTTCTGCGGCCATTTCTTGTGCCTGGTACCCGCGGCAATCGGGATTGCGTCTCTCAGAGGAATGAGTTGCTCATCAGGAGCTTCCTTTGATTGCTCCTCCTGATACCCATCCCCAGGTTTGAGAACAATCGCAATGACAGACTGCTTCGGTGCTTTAGGCGATACAACCACGGTTCCAACCGCTGAATGGAATCCGTCCTTAGTCAACTTAAACCGATAAGTTCCCGGGCTTATCGCGGCGGACCGAACAAAAGGACCAAAGAAACGAAAGCCCCGAAGTGCAAACCGGCCTTTTGAGCTGGTGTCAGTACCGAGCGTAGTCCCATCTCGTAGACCGATTTCGAAATAGGCTCCTTCCAATGGTTTGCCGGCGCTGTAAGAAACTATTCCGCTAATCTCTCTGACAACGAAGGGGGACGATATTTCCTCGTAGGAGAGCGGCGGGTGCTCCTGTCGGAAGAATTTCCATGGCCCGCTTTGGACAAGGGTTTGCGCATTAAGGCCGACCATAGAACACGAAACTAACGTGACAGCTCGAAGTGCACTGGCGAGTGTGCGTTTCATTCCAGCAGTTTACGTCTGGAACCGGCGTTGAAGCCAACCGGTCAACGCGAACTGCTCGCCATTGCACGCCGCGTGGCCGGAACGCTGTTTCAACCAAAAATCGTGCTGTGCGGAAATTAACAGCCTCCCGGTTCACCTAAGCGACAGGATTGTTCCTTGTACCTCAAAGAGCTATGATTTTGCTGAGAGAGGGGCGACGGCATGACCCATCGTTCCACAATCCTGGTTCTTGCCGTGCTATTTGTGATAGCGGCATATAGTCAGAGCCCTCCGTCACCGCATCCGCCCACCGGCGCGCCCACAACGGATGCAAAACCTGCGCCTCAACCACCTTCCGTTCCGCCCGCTGGTGCTCCGTCCGACCTGGGGAGCATTCCTGAGCATCCCAACAAGCCTCAGTCTGCGGTAAAGAAACATTTGAAGCGCCTGGAACCCCACTGCATGGACGCAGCACTGCACACCTGCTGGTCATCGCCTTCTGCCGAAGATTCCGCGTCTGATAACTCCGGGTTCTGGAAGAATTTGGATGTCGCTAAGCTTTACCTGTCGCAGAAGAACTACCGCGGGGCGGAATCTCGATTGGAAGATGCGTTGGCAGCCAAGCCGCACGACCCCGAAGCGACCTTCTTGTGGGCCGAGTCACTGGAGAGATTGCACCGATCGAGCGAAGCCGTTGGAGCCTACCGCTCCTACCTCACACTACAACCTCAAGGGAAGTTTGCCGCACAAGCGCGAAGGGCATTGAAGCGGCTGGAAGCAACAAGAGCCAGTACTCCCTAAACGGCGTAGAGGCAAGATACTCTTATCTGGGAACTCTCGATTTGTTGGATCTGTTTTATTTCGCTGCGAGCGGATGCAGCACGAAGAACTGCCACATGACATCGGTGGCGTTGATGTCATCTGAAGTCCGTCCAGCGATCCATTCTGCCAGGTGCTCGCCGCCCGGCCAGGTATGGCCTCCGTGTTCAATGGTATAGAGAATCACGTCCGCGTTGTTGGCGCAGTTGGTATACGCGCGGCGGCGGATCATTGGTGAAATTCGAGTCTCGATCGGCGTGTCTTTGCATTGGTTTCGTTGCGCCACAAGGGCCGTCCAATCCTGAATGTTCGGAAATGGTCCAGGGGCAATTGGAGATTTGCCGCCCTGGTAGGGCGCCATTTTGTCAGCTGTTCCATGAAATAGGACCGTGGGTATCGGCTCGGAATGCCCGCATTCATCCCGTCCTGGGGTGGGCGGCAGGGCGGCCGCGACCGCTCCTACAGCCGCGATCCGATCGGGAAGCACGCACGACAGAGCCACCGCCATAGCTCCGCCGTTCGACATTCCGTTGGCGTAGATGCGCCTGGGGTCGATGTTATAGGCGGCTTGCAGCTTGTTAATCAAATCAGAAATAAATTTGACGTCCCGTTCCAGATCGCGGCCCCCCGGCCAGACGTGTGGACCTGCGCCGAATCCACCAAAAAACGCGCCGCTTCCGGCTGGGTAAACCACAATGAAACCGTGCTCATCTGCCAGATCGTTCCAGCGGCTAATTGACTCTTGGACCGCAGGCCATGTCGCCGCAGGATGGATGCTGATGACCAACGGCGTTTCTTTCGAGCGGTCGATGTTCTTAGGCACATGGAGCAGGTAGCGCCGAGTCATACCCGAGGAGACGATGCTTCCGTTAGTCCGGTCCATGATGGAAAAAGACGCCAGAGCGGCCAGGACGAACAGGACGGGAAGGGCCACTATAATTAAGAAGACAGCAAGGATGATCTTTCGCCACCTGAGTTTCATAGCCAGCTATACTCGATCAGAATTACAACGTCCGCTAACGGATAGTGTTGTTACTTCACCGCGGACACGGATAGGTGCGTCAAACTTGCGGGTAGGTTCGGGTTGGGATGAGATCTCACTTTTTCTGTTACTGCTGACAAATCGGAATTTAGCAATATCAGCCGGTGCAAAGCAAGAAAAATTTTTAAGAGGGGATTTTGAGGGTCAACTGGAAGGCTCCGCAGAGGATTTAATTATCGGACGTTCCTGCGATCCCGGCCGTGCGGGAGATCGGGAGAAGCATTCAGGGATTGAAAGACTGGATGCTGTGAGTCATCGGGCGGACCTGCCGGCTGCCAGTTGCAAGGGATGTTATACGTTCGGCCGATTACTTTCTTTCCGTCCTTGCTGGTGATCCATGGGCCTAGCTCTCCGCAAACGGTTTCACTCTTGCGCTGGTCCTCCTGGGCTTTGATCGCATCGTGCGCAGCAGAGGCAATGCCGGCGGCGAACTGGCTGGCAGTGAGATGGCTGAGAGTCAACTTTCCATCACAGCTCAGGCTACCGGAGCCCTTGGAGGTTTCGAGTTCGGCGAAGTTGCATTTTGTCATTTTGCCGTGCTCGTCGAAGCTGCGGGTATCTATGGCTGCGCTGATGTATGCCTTCTTTCCCTTTTTCCCTTCCGACAAAATATGCGTATCCACTGCCCACGCGCACGCGCTGGAAGTTAGAAGCGGATGGGTTTCAACAGTGAACAGTGGCTGATTTTTATTCAGCAAGGCTTGAAGTTCCTGCACCTGGCCGATCTCGTGCCGGATCCAGAAAGATTCAGCGATGCAGAGGACCACAATGAAGATAGCGAAGTACCGTAGACCACTGTAGACCACTAGCGAGTCTTCGCACAATTGAGGCACTGCCATTCATACAGGCGGATAGTAACACGGTTGGGAGCGACGCTATTCTCCATCATGCTCTTGGCGCCGAGCGCGGAGAGCAGCGCCGCGGAGAGAAGATCCGATCCCTGGCGGCGGTCCACCACGAAAATAGTTTCCGTCTCTCCGGTTTTGATTGGGCAGGTTCGCTGGGAAGAAAGAAGGCCATCGGCGGAGCATGAGATCTCCCCCGGAGTGACATTGCCGCTGAGATCGCCAGCGACCAGCCCTGTGCCGATCGGAAGAGTTGATTCCACGTCGTAGCGGAGGTCCTCCGATCGCGCGGATGATTGCACCATGAGCTGGTATGGGCCGAAGGTGCGCGACTGGCCAGGCTGAAGCACAAAGCTCTCTGTCTTGCTGAGTGCCCAGCCGGCGCGCGGAGGATTGAGGTGCTGGCGAATGACGGCCGGCAAATTGATGACGATGAGAGATAGGCCAATGCAGCAGCCGGCGACGATAAAGAACCAGGCAAAAGCCTGCTTAGTTTTTGAGAGATTGTTTTCAGGCATGGGGCTGCTATTGTCGGCTGGAGCTGGAGGCGAGTCAACGGGGAAGTTTACGAAGGCGTGCTGATGGCTCCGGCGCCCTGGGGAAGCACAAGGCCACTCTCGGGAACAACTTCAGTCATGCCATTAAAGTTGAGCGACGCCGATCCAACAGTCAGAACGAATTCGCGCTGACAAGTATTGCACCGGCCGGGACGAGTGTGAGTGACCGCGATCACAGAGAGAGTCTGAGAGTTGAGGATCGTAGGATCCTGAATGTTGAAGGTCACCTCTCCCAGCGTGCATTTCGGGCAGGCGATCTTGTGTTTGTGT
>DATEGH010000032.1:0-2366 GCA_035280185.1 Terriglobales bacterium | reverse complement strand
GTCCAGAAGGTCCACGGGATCAGCTTGCGTAATCCGCCCATGTAGCGCATGTCCTGCTCGCCGCTGAGTGCGTGAATCACCGATCCGGCTGCGAGAAAGAGCAGCGCTTTGAAGAACGCGTGCGTCATCAGGTGGAAGATTCCCGCAGAGAAGGCTGCCACTCCGCAGGCCATGAACATGTATCCGAGCTGCGAGACGGTGGAGTAGGCGAGTACGCGCTTGATGTCCGTCTGCACGATTCCAATGCTGGCAGCGAAGATTGCGGTGAGTGCTCCGATGATCGCGACCACGCGCAGGGCAAGGGGTGCATGCAGAAAGAGAACATTAGAGCGGGCAATCATGTAAATGCCCGCCGTGACCATCGTGGCAGCATGGATCAGTGCCGAAACGGGAGTCGGACCTTCCATGGCATCCGGCAGCCATACGTACAACGGAATCTGCGCCGACTTTCCAGCCGCTCCGAACATCATTAGCAGCGCCGTTGCGGTGAGGAATCCGACGCCGGCTTCAACCGGCAGTGGAGAGATGGTTTTGAAAACTTTGTCGTAATCGAGCGTGCCGAAATGCTGGATAAGCAGGAACATTCCCAGCAAAAAGGCGAAGTCGCCGACGCGATTCGTGATAAATGCTTTCTTGCCCGCCTGTGCCGCCGAGTCTTTGAGGAAGAAGAAGCCAATCAGCAGATACGAGGCGAGGCCCACGCCTTCCCATCCGACGAACATCAACAGATAGCTGTTCGCCAGGACCAGCGTGAGCATAAAGAACATGAACAGATTCAGATAAGAGAAAAAGCGGTAATATCCGCCCTCTTCCGCCATGTACCCGACGGAGTAGATATGAATCAGGAAGCCGACACCGGTAACGATCAGCAGCATCGTTAAGGAAAGCTGGTCGAGGTAGAAGCCGTAATCGACGCGGAAGGTCTGGCCGATTTCGATCCAGGGAAAGAGCCGCTCGATATGCGGAAGCTGCGCCTGCGGAATCGCCGAAAATTGCGTCACTACCCAGATCGCCCAGCCAAGTGCGGCGCCGGGAAAGATCAGCGCGATGGCGGCAACCAGGCTGCGCGGAAAGCGCTTGCCAAAAATGCCGTTAATGGCCGAGCCGATCAAAGGCAGAATCGGGATGAGCCACAGGTTCAAATTGGGACTTGGGGTCATAGTTTGAGCAGGTTCACCTGATCCACGTTGAGAGTTTCACGCGTGCGGAAGACGGCCAGCACAATCGCCAGCCCTACAGCAGCTTCGGCTGCGGCGACCACCATCACAAAGAAGACGAAGACCTGTCCGCTCACCTGATGCCAGCGGCTGGCGAAGGCGATGAAGGTAAGGTTCACGGCGTTCAGCATCAGCTCGATCGACATGAAGATGGTGATGATGTTGCGCTTGATAAGAAACGCCGCGACGCCGATGGCAAACAGTATCGCGCCGAGAATCACGTACCAGGAGAGCGGAATCATTGGCGCTCCCTTCGGGCGAGGACAACCGCGCCCATAATGGCAATCAAAACCAGGACAGATGTCACCTCAAACGGCAGCAGGAACTCGCGGAAGAGTGCGATGCCCAGCTGCTGTGTCGGAACGTAAAAGTCGCCGATGCTCACGCGTCCAAGCTGCGAGCGTGCTGCCGAAACCGTCCAGCAGATCAGGATGAAGAAGGCGATTAGGCCTGGTACGCCGAGTGCGAGCGCGACCTTGTTCCCGCGCGTCTTCTCTTCTTCACCCGCATTGAGCAGCATGATGACGAAGACGAACAGCACCATCACAGCGCCGGCATAGACAATTACCTGGACTGCGGCCACGAACTCCGCCCCTAGCAGAAGGAAGAGGAGCGCGAGGGATCCCATGACGACGATCAGCGATAGCGCGCTGTTCACGGGATGGCGTTGCAGCAGGAAGTTGAGCGCTCCCGCCACGCAAATCACTGCGAAGATGATGAATAAGACTAGGTGGAACATTTTTGTTTCAGGAACTTACGACAACGTACCAGAGTTGAGGGCACGGCACTTAACCGTTCCGTCCAAAGCCTGTCATCCTGAGGCCCTTTTTTGGCCGAAGGACCTCCCGAAAAGGCTCGGCATGAAATGCTCTTCCGAGGCTCTTCGGCCCAGAACGTGGGCTTCTCGTAGAGGAGCCACGCAAGAGCATCTAAGTCCGCAATATCGCGGGAGATCCTTCGTCCGCCTGAGGCGGACTTCAGGATGACAATTCCTATCTATTCGTAATCGGTATGCGTTCGATCGCGTTTTCACGAGCCGAGCGCATAAAAGCACTAAGACTTCAATGCCAAAACCAAACTGGTAACAACGATATTCGCAATCGCCAGCGGAAGTAAGAACTTCCAGCCAAACGACATCAATTGATCGTA